>CAZRPA010000141.1:0-10544 GCA_964601855.1 uncultured Flavipsychrobacter sp.
ATCTATATATAATTGAGGTATCCAAGTGCAGACGTAGCAGACGGGGTGAAGGTGACAGACACTGCTGCTGCCGTAGCAGACAGAGTAGTGGGCCAGTCGAGGGTGCGAAGCTGTATAGGTGTATTGTCGCCGGTGCCGGCTGCAAATGCAATAGAGCCCAAAGTGCTGCCATTGATGGCGATGCCAAAAGAGCTACCACCCGGACCTGTAATGCCAGCAGAAACTTTGCAATAAATATTGGAGGCAGGTGCTCCAAAATCGAAATTGAAAGTCTGTGTTAGGTTGTTAGCCAGAGGGTTGAACTGTTCGCCATACCATATTTTGCCTAAGCCAGCAGGATTTACGAGGTCTATGTCGTGCGCATCGTAGTAGTCGAAATCAGTAACAGTAACATTTCCGGGAGCGGTAGCGTTTTCTTGAGTAATTCTTTTTCCTGTGCCTTGGTCTACTGTGATAAAATAATAAGCAGTATCGGCATAGAGGTTTTTGATGTGACTATATCTTTTGTAGTTAGTATCGGCGTTCCAGCCAGTGGTATTGAGGCCATAAAAAACTACATAATCGCTACCATTAAATATATTATCGCCGTTGTCTGAAACAAGTAGTGCATTTTCCAGGAGGTCGTCTGGTCTTGGAATATAGTTGGCTTCTGAAAGCATTTTGCCGCCATTGCCAAAAATGCGAATGTTAGCGGGGTTGATAGATGCGGGGGTTAAACCTAAAGAAGTTAAGAAAGCAGCATCAATTTTATGGAAGCCAGTGCGCGTAATACCTATTTTGTGCCATGTACCGGCAGACAGCACTGATGTGGTAGCACCAGAAGTGGTTTTAGCAGCTGAAGGAGGCTGTATGGCGGGTTGTTGAGTTATTGACACATCGCAACTGGTTATTTGCTCAATAATGCCTTCTGAGTTTTTGGTGTAAGCAGGTACTTTTATAATGGCGAAAGGTCTTTTGCGCTCCATACCTATCTGCACAATAACATTGTCAATATCTGTATTGGCGGTAAGCGTATCTGTAGCAGGCGCGTACTGTTTGTTAGTTATCATCACTTGTGGAGTGTGATACGAATGGAGCCAAACTTTTTTGACAATATATCTGCCATCGAGATCTTTAGGGCCTAGAGAGATTTGTTCAGATTGGGCAAGGGCGGGAACTACACTAGAAAGTGTAGTAATAAAAAGTGCTGCACGTATTATTCCTCTTATTCTCATCTTCATTTGTTATTTTTGGATTTGCCTGATAGTATTTAAGGTACTACCAAAATTAGGTAATAAATGGTAGTGTCTGAAAAGTGCCTAAAAAAATGCACTGTTAAAAAATAAACGTTGTTTTTTTTGAAATATTATATACGCAAAAAAGAATAATTTGGACTTTTTTTTCAAAAAGGCTTTGAAAAGTTGAAAATTTAAAAAGATTGAGGTATCATTGTAACTGCTTTTAACAAAATACCTGCTTAAAGGCATAACTATTTTTTAGCGAAAATTATGAAAAGAAAAATCATAGGTATCGGCTTGCTTTGCATTGGAGCTGCTTCTTTATTTTCTTCATGTGCCTCCAACTCTCGTAAAAAAGGTAGAGGTGATGGTGAATCAAGGGTTACCGGTTGGGAACTTAATAACAAACAATGGGGTGGTTATGAAGTAACCGAACATTTGGGACAACCTACGCCAATAGGTATGACATTTGTACAAGGTGGACGATTTACAATGGGAGCAGTAGACGATGAAATGCCCACACTAGAGAATAACAGCATGAGACGCACGGTAACTGTATCATCTTTTTATATGGATGAAACAGAGGTTGAAAACCAAAGCTACCGCGAGTATACATACTGGATGAATCGTACGTACTTTACAGATTACCCTGAAATGGTGATAGCAGCAATGCCTAACCAAGAAGTATGGAGATCTGCACTGGCATATAACGAGCCATATGTAAAAATGTACTTCAACTCTAATGCATACAATCACTATCCGGTGGTAGGTGTAAGTTGGTATCAGGCTGTAGACTTTTGTGAGTGGCGTACAGACAGGTTCAATGAAGGTTTGCTTATAAAAAACCAGTATTTGAGACCTAACGTAAACCAATCTGGGGAGGACGTATTTACTACCAAATCTTACATGGTGGGTCAGTATGAGGGTACTAAAAACAGACTGAAAAAAGATTTGGAACCAAACGGATCTGGATATCGTACTATAGATTATGGTGATGGATTATTTCAACCAGATTTCCGCCTTCCTACAGAAGCTGAGTGGGAATATGCAGCACTGGGGCTGATAGGTAACAACCCTAGTCCTGAGAACAAACGCCGTCGTGGTGAGGAGGTTTTTACAGATCGCAATTCACTGCCATGGGGACCTAAGAATACTACGCGTTACGGATTGCACAATCAGTATCAGGGAGAATTTGAAGGTAACTTTATGCGCGGTAAAGGTGACTATATGGGTACTGCAGGTGGCTTGAATGACGCTGCTGACGGACCTACACGAGTGAATACTTATTTGCGTAATGCATTTGGGTTGTACAATATGGCTGGTAACGTGAATGAGTGGGTAATGGATACTTACCGTCCATCATCGCACGAAGATGTTGATGACCATCGTCCATTCCGTGGTAATGAATACAAAAGATATCAGTTTCAGGAAGATTATACTATTGAAGAAAAAGATAGCATAGGTCACATACCAAGAGAGCTGATAAGCGATGCTAAGGTGCGCAGCAACAACCGCTACGAAACAAGAACGGCTAATCTGCATAACTACAGAGATGGCGATACGCTTTCTGCTTCTACTTACGGATATGGTACATCATCGCTGATCAATGATTCTACTAAAGTGTACAAAGGTGGATCTTGGGCAGACCGTGCATACTGGTTGTCGCCAGGCACACGTCGCTACATACAGGGTCATTTGTCTACATCTACTATTGGTTTCCGTTGTGTAATGGATCGCTTGGGTAGCCCAACAGGGGACATGCAGCCAGGTGGCAACAACTTTGGTGCACAGAGATACTACAAAAGATAAAAGCTAAAAAAATGATAGTTTCAAAAAAGCCCCTTTCAAAACGAGAGGGGTTTTTTATTTTTACATAAAATACAATTGAGGTGCAAATAGAACAGCTATACGAGAAATATTGTGCGCATCCTGAGGTAATAACTGATACCCGAAAACTAAAGTCAGGAGGAATTTATTTCGCACTCAGGGGTGGGAACTTTGACGGGAATAAATTTGCGGCAGCTGCGATAGCTGGAGGTGCTGCCTATGCGGTAATAGATGATGCCGAATATGCAGTAGATGAGCGGTATATAGTAGTGGCAGATGTGCTGGAGACCTTGCAAGCACTGGCAAGGCACCATAGAAGGCAGTGTGCTGTGCCTGTAATAGCAATAACAGGATCGAACGGAAAGACTACAACCAAGGAGCTGGTAGCGGCAGTGTTGGCTGCCAAGTATACTACCTATGCTACTGAAGGTAACCTGAACAATCATATAGGCGTGCCACTGACACTACTGAGGGTGAAAAAAGATGTGGAGATGGTGGTAGTAGAAATGGGGGCCAATCACCAAAAAGAAATAGCTGGATACTGTATGGTAGCTGAGCCCAACTATGGCCTGATTACAAACTGTGGGAAGGCACATATAGAGGGTTTTGGTGGCGAGGAGGGTGTGAGAAAGGGTAAGGGGGAGTTGTATGACTATCTGAGAGCAAATGATGGTGTAGTGTTCAGGAACAAAGATCTGGATTATCTGAACAGTATGGCAAACGGTATAGCCAATCAAGTAACCTATGGTACTAATGAAGGTATGTATACTGGAGTGCCAGTGATGGACGGCGTATTTCTGGGGGTGGATGTAAAAATAAATGAAGTGACAGAACGTATCAATACACAACTAGTGGGAGTGTATAATAGCGCCAACGTAATGACAGCAGTTGCGGTGGGCCTGCACTTTGGGGTGCCTATAAGTGCTATAAAAGAGGCTATAGAAGCGTATGTGCCAGACAACAGCAGATCGCAATGGGTGCAAAAGGGGAGCAACAAAATAATATTAGATGCCTATAATGCCAACCCTACTAGCATGAAGGCAGCCATTGAAAACTTTGCTTCAACAGACCTGATAAATAAGGTGCTGTGGATAGGAGCTATGAAGGAGATGGGAACCGCAATGCAAGCCGAACATCAGGCACTGGTGGACCTAATAAATGGCTATGATTGGACACAAGTGATACTGGTGGGTGATGAATTTAAGTCTACAATACACCCATATACTTGGTATGCCGATAGCACAGAAGCGGCTGCTGAAATAATGAAAAAAATGCCAGAAAACAGTGCGATACTCATTAAAGGATCGAGAGGTAGCAAGATGGAGCTGATGGTGGCTGCACTGGGATAAACATTACTCTGGTGCGTCTGTGTCGAGAGAAAGGGAGCGGTCTATGCGGAGGCTTAGTTTATCAAGCTCATCTTGCAGTAATGGATTGTTGAAGGTATCTATGGCTGTATCTGCAGCGTAAGACAGGAGGCACATAGCCAGAAAATCTTGTTCGTCTTTTTCTGGGTAGTTAGTGCGTAGTTCTATTAGCTTCTGATCTGCCACCTTTATAGCTTTGCGCACAGCAGATTCTTCATCGGGTTTGATACGAATGCGGTAACTACGGCCTGATAGCCAAACAGTTATGGAGAGCGTTTCTTCTGAATGATCATCTTGCATAGTAGGCGATGTATGAAAATTAACAGGTAATGAGTAAGTTATGACAGGATGAGGGATTGTCTTAATCTTGATGTGGAGTAGTGTTATCGGATGATGATGTGGGTGGTACAGAGATTGGTTCTGTAGCTGGGGTGTGTATCATAGACTTCTGAAACAATAACAAAGTAATGATGCCAGTAGAAATAGCAGCATCGGCGATGTTGAAAACCGGCTCGAAGAACACAAAAGCTTTGCCCCCCAAGAAAGGCACCCAAGAAGGCAGCACGGTTTCGATGACCGGGAAATAGAACATGTCTACTACTTTGCCCTGCAAAAATTTTCCGTAACCTTGTCCAAATGAGGTGAAATGCGCCACTGCTTCTTTGTTGTGGTTTTGCAGCAGGCTAGAGAGACTATCGTAGTTGCCAGAGAAACAAGAATAAGGACTATCGCTAAAAATGAGTCCATAAAACATACTGTCGAGCAGATTGCCTAGGGCGCCAGCTAATATGAGAGAGCCGCAAATGAGCATACCCCTACTGTAACCTTTGTTGATAAGCCGCTTGAGAAGGAAGAAGCCAAAAATAACAGCCACCAGCCTAAAAGAAGAGAGTACGATTTTGCCTATTGGTGACTCACTGAGTTTCATGCCATAAGCCATTCCTTCGTTTTCGATAAAGTGAAAACGAAACCAACTACCTACAACCTGAACATCATCGCCAATAGCAAAGTGGGTTTTGATATAGATTTTCAGCGCCTGGTCTGCAACTATTACCAGCAGCACTATAAATAAGGCGTTACGATATTTCAATTTTCGGGGAGTTATGATTTAGTAATCGGGCAAATATACTATTCTACCGAACGATGAAAAAATAAAGTCAGCTATCTTATGTATTCTTTTCATTTTTTAACTTCAAATAAGAACAATAAGGTCGCAACATAAATGAAGATTGAGGCAGATAAATTGAAAAGCGTGCTAAAGAATTTAGGCATTATGATTTTGGTTAACTTTGTATGACATATAGAAATCTACTGTTAATGGTGGGTGTGTATGAAAAGTACCACAAAAACGTAATTGATTGACAATCATGATAAGAATATTGAGTGTAGCAATACTGTGGCTGTGCGTAAACCCAATCGGTAATGCGCAAACCATAAAAAAAGATAGTATAAGAACATACAAATACGAAGGGAGTGTAGTAGACGGTAAAAAGACTGGTACTGCAATATGCCATTACCCAAACGGTGATAGGTATGAAGGTAGCTATGCTAGCGATACCATGAATGGTAGTGGAACGATGTACTACTTTGATGGCAAAAGATATGAAGGTGAATGGAGAGATGGACTAAGACATGGAAAAGGTAAATTGTACTGGGGTAATGGTGATATGTATGATGGAGACTTTGTCAATAATGATATGCATGGCAAAGGCGAAATAAAGTGGACAAACGGGGAGCGATATGAAGGGGACTTTGTGCGTAATGACAGAACTGGTGTGGGCACCTACTACTGGGCCAATGGTGATAAATATGTGGGGCATTTTGAGAATAATGCCAGAAATGGAAAAGGTATCTGCTATTATGAGAATGGGGCAAGCTATGAGGGGCCTTGGAAAAATAATAAAAAAGAAGGGAACGGAGTTTTTAACTGGAATAACGGAGATAAATATGATGGGCACTTTGAGAATGATCTGAAAGATGGGTTTGGCAATTACTTCATAGTGGCCGCAAAGCCGCGGTATGCTATACGGTTTTGCCCCAGAAGTAAAAAGTATATAGGCACGTGGAAAGAAGGCAAAAAAGAAGGGTATGGTAGTTGCTATAACAAAAAGGGTAAACTAATATATCAGGGTTTATTTAAGAATGATAAGCCTAAACAAAAGTATCCGGGTATACACAAGCCTAAACAATAGCGATAAGGGCGTGATACTAGAATATCAATTTGTCTTGCACAGTTACATTGCCTTGTATTCCACCTGTGTGGATACACAGAAGTTTGTCGGAACTATTGAAGTAATTGTCGTTGAGTAACTGCTGAATGTTGTACATCATTTTGGCGGTATACACTATGTCGAGCGGAATGTGGTTATCGGCATAGAAATCGTTCATGAAAACGATCAATTCATCTTTGATTTTGCCAAAACCACCAAAGTGAGTTTCAGGAAACAGTTGCCAGTTGGTGTTTCGGTCTTGCTTGAGAAAAGGGATAATGTGTGCTTGCTGCTCAATACACTGCTTCATGGGTACAAAACCCATCACCGACTGGTGAGCAGGTATTGCATTGCGCAGGCCAGCAAGAGTAGTGCCAGTGCCCACAGAAAGAGCAATGTGCGTGTATTGCGCCCCTATAAAACGGTTGATAAGACCAGCGCCCAGCACACCTCTTGCATTGGCTCCACCTTCGGGTATTATGTAGGTGTTGTCATAAGGCAGCAATAGGTTGTTTACCCATTCAGGGTCGTCTTTAAGTGAGTATTCTTCTCTTCTTACAAATAGTAGCTTCATGCCATATTGCTGGCAGTGAAGGAGTGTAGGAGTGAGTTCATTTTGAATACCTCGAACTATGCCGACAGACTGCAAACCAAAGTGCTGAGCAGCATAGGCTGCAGCTACCAAATGATTGGAATAAGCACCGCCAAATGTGGCAATAGTAGTGAACTGATTGTCTAAAGCATAATTGAGATTTAGACGAAGTTTGTACCACTTGTTGCCAGATATTACTGGGTGCAAGAGGTCGAGCCGGAGCATATCTAGTGTAGTTACTTTGCCTTTGTGCCATACTTTACGCACAGGCTGTATTACTACATTGCTATCATGAATTGTAGCCATACTCGCGAAGGTAGTTTTCGTTGTCGCGCCATTTGGGGCGTACTTTTACAAAAAGCTCCAGGTGAACTTTTTTCTGAAGAAATTCTTCCATCACCTTGCGGGCATTTATACCTAGTTGTTTTATCATAGAGCCACCCTTGCCCAGAAGTATCATTTTCTGGGTTTCTCTGCTCACTATGATGTCAGCCTTTATCACATTGAGGGTGGTCTTTTCTTCGAAAGACTGAATGAGCACAGCAGTGTGGTAGGGTATTTCTTCGTCGTATAGCGCAAAGATTTGCTCTCTCACCATTTCCGCTACAAAAAAGCGTTCGTTGCGGTCTGATATACTGTCTTCGGGGTAAAATGGCATGCCTTCTGGCAAAGCCTTGAGTATCAAGGGCATTATTTTGTCGGTGTTGGTAAGTTTGCGAGCCGATATTGCCAGTACCTCCCAAGTGGGGTACTTTTCTTTGAATTGTTTTACGATGCCCTCTATGGTGCTTTTGTCTTTGACGGTATCGGTTTTGTTGAGGAGCAGAAGTGCAGGCACTTTTAGTTTCAGTGAGTTGGCTATGGTTTCAAACTCTTCTAAGGGCTGCGTGATGTCGTGCATCAGTATGGCTACATCAGCATCTTCGAGCGCACTTTTGACTTGTAGCATCATTTTCTGATGCAGTTTGTACTTGGGCTCTATAATGCCCGGTGTATCAGAAAAAACTATCTGATAAGTGGGCTCAGACAGGATGCCTAATATACGATGCCTTGTGGTCTGTACCTTGGGTGAAATAATAACCAGCCGCTCGCCTAGTAGCAGATTGAGCAATGTAGATTTACCTGCATTGGGGGCACCGAAAATATTGACAAAACCTGATTTGTAACTACCTGTCATGGCACAAAAATAGTGCAATAGTTGGTTAGGTAGGGTATAGATTTAGGCAGGAGGGTTACAACTTCTTCAATATGATGCCCATATTACCTGCATTGATAGCCAAAATTTTGTTGGTAAGACCTAACGCACCTATTACACCCTTCCACATGCCTTTAAGCGGTAGAGGCGACATGCGCAACCAATAGGAGAAAGGATAACCATTCTTGACATCGAAAACAGACTCTACCGCAAAGCCTGCTTTTTTGCAAAGCTCTGGTAGGTTATTTTTGTTGAACAGATAGATGTGCTCAACGTCTATGATGGGTGATTTTTCGCCGAAGATACGTGCTTGTAGCGCAAGTGTGTTGTGCATGATCATGTATACATGGCCACCTGGGGCGGTGTTTCGGTACATGTTTTGCAGCATACCCAGTGGGTTGCTCAGGTGATCTAAGGTCTGGAAACAGGTAATGAGGTCGAAATGATTATCGGGATACAGCCCTTCGCCATAAAACCCTGTGTGGATATTGTCGCGAATATCGGCACGTGCTATAGCTTTTGGTTCAACCCCTGGCTCTACACCATGTACTTCTTCATAGCCATTGTCTTTGAGTACCTCCAAAAAGAAACCATTACTGCAACCAATATCTAATGCTCTTTTTTTATTCCATTTGCTTACTTGGTTCGAAATTGGTTGCCAGTAGTCGTGCTGAATGAATTTTGTTTGCTCGCCGAAGGTCACTACGCTGCCTTTGTACAACTCGTTGAGTGCATCATCATTGAGGATATGCCTAGAGAATATGAGTCCTGTTTTGGCACATTTCACCATTTCGTAGTGGAAGTGGTCGGCAGTGCGGCGTGCAGAGAACACGCCTGCATTCAGGTTTTCGTCTTTGAAGTTTTTGTGGTACAGTACAGGGTGGTTAGCCTCGTCTGTGCTACTGCAAAACAAACATTCTTTGGTGATGTACTGATATTTTCCTGCCACTGATGATGCGTATTAGTAATGAGGTGAGTTTATTTCTTCTTGCGGCACAAAATAACTATTTGTGCACCAAAGTATTTTTTGAGCGGATAAATCTTTTCGAGCATAGGCTGGAAAAAGAAAATAACGCGGGTAAGGAATGTGGGGAAGAAAAATGGCACAAAACCTATGAAGCCTAGATGTTCTACCGTATAGCCGCTTTGCTCACACCATTTTTTCAGCAGACTGCTTGAGAAGGAGCGTTCCTCATGCTGGCGGTGATAGGGCGATACCTTTTCTATCAGTTTCAGTATAGGGTTGTTGCCATTGGGCTCAATGATAATGATGTTATCTGACAACAGCCCTGCATTGCGGATAGCAGATTCGGGGTCTGTAAGGTGGTGCAAAACTCCTCTAATCACGCCTACATCATACTTCTTATCAGGAAAGGTAGCTGGCTCTAGTATATTGCCTACCGAAAACTGAATGTGCGGATATTTTACACCCGCATTTTTTATGGCATTGGCAGCAGGGTCGAAACCAGTGATCTTTACACCGGGCCTGCCATTATAAATATCATTAGAGTATGTGCCATCGCCAGCACCTATGTCTATGATGGTAACAGCATTTTTGTCTATTAGCTCCAAAGTAGCATCAGTCATGCGTTTGTTGGCAAGGACAGACGAAAGGGGTGCTTCGGTTGTGTATTTGTAGCCCTGATTGCTGGCTACATCGTCGTTGAAGACATCCACATTTTTTTTGAGAGTACTCATTGTGTTATTTTAAGTCTTTTTTGAAGTTTTCTATTTCTTGTGCACTATGCAGGTGTTTCCCTCTGTATATCACCGACCTGCGAATGAATTTGGGTCTTCCTTTGCTTTCCTCAAATACCTTGGAGAGATACTCGCCCAATACTGATATAGCCAATAACTGGACGCCACCAAAAAACAATACCAATACTATGATGGTAGTAGTGCCATGAGGTGTTTCGGGGTAATAGAGTTTGGCTATTACCTGCGCTATCATGGCAAGGAATGAAAAGCCTGTGAGGATGAACCCTAGATAGCTGAGCATCTCCAACGGTACAAAGCTGAAAGAGAAAATAGCTTTTCTTGCCCAACCTATGTTGCGCCGCCAGTTGTTGGTGCTTTTTCCAAACATTCTTTCGGGGCGCACATAGTCCACCCCTACTTGTTTAAAACCTACCCAAG
>CAZRPA010000142.1:0-1403 GCA_964601855.1 uncultured Flavipsychrobacter sp.
AGGAGATGGTAAACAACAAAGAGGTAAATGTGGTAAGCCGCTACGAATCATTGAGCAAGAACAAAGTAATGGGAGATTTCCGGTTTATAGTTATGGAAAAGTTCCTATCTCGCGACAACTCATTGCCTTTGTGGGAGCGTTTTATGATGAGGGGTTATTTCATACTAAAAAGATTCAGCTTATCAGAGGAGCGCGGGTTTGGTCTAGATCCTTCTGATGTAACGTTGGAGAAATATCCAATAATTGTATCTGCTACTCCAGACTTCAACCTGAAAAGAGTAGACGAGTAAATAAGAATATCATTCAGCTGAATTTAATATTAGGGTGCATTGTCTGTCAAAAGATAGTGCACCTTTTTTTATTTACTCAAAATATGTAACCTATATTCTAACCATCTTCTAATACGGTAGCTGATTTTTGAAAGAGTTTATTACATAAATTGCATTTTGTAATTTTTAAACAGTAAATAATTCTGAGAAAATGAAAAAAAATGCGCAGTTTTTGTGGGTGGTGCTTTTGATGTGTGCGTCAGTATTTAATGCAATGGGTAACACCCCCATTGAGGCTTTTATACAACGAATGAAAACTACAAACACCTTTGTGCCGGTTAGTAATTTGTGGCAGGCAGATAATAATTTCGACAAAACAGAATTGCTGAAAAATGTAGAAGAAGCGCAACCATTGCTGATAAACTATGGCAATGTAGCACAGTTTATGAAGCAGAACAGTACTGCTATTAATCTAATAATACCTGGTGTAAATGGTGGTTCATACACTATAGAACTAGGTAGATATGATATTTTTTCCAACGACTTTCAGGTTCATGCATACGGTACTAATGGTGAAGACACTTTGGTAGATTACAAACCAGGTTTGTATTATAGAGGTGTAGTAAAGGGTTATCCTGGCTCGGTTGCTGCTTTCTCTTTTTTCAACAATGAAGTATATGGTGTGTTCTCTATTCCTGATGAGGGCAATTATGTACTAGTCCCTAACAGTATGGTGGGCAAGGATTATGACTACAACCCCAACTATCTGTTGTACAATGACGTAAAGATGAAAATTAAAGATTTGGCTCCGGGTTGTGCCACAGACCAATTGCCTGAGATGTATGGAGATAACAATGCAGCTAAAACTACTACATTTTTAAACCAAAAAGGATACAACAGTTGTACTTATGTGCGTGTGTACGAAGTGGCTGACTATGATACCTATGTAAAAAGAGGTTCTAATGTCACTAATGTGACCAACTACATGACGGCTCTTTTTAACAACCAGAGCACTGTATATCGTAATGAAGGTGTACCTATCGTTCTGAAGTACTTACAAGTAAACACTGCGACAGATATTTATATGTCTATTACTAGTGCAATGTCTATTAGATTTCTTCGCAAATTTGGATG
>CAZRPA010000142.1:1413-10430 GCA_964601855.1 uncultured Flavipsychrobacter sp.
TATACTTGTGATCCGGTATTATGCTTGTAGCTGTTTGCTGGCTTCTATGCGCTTTGGTAGTCTAGGTGGTGTGGCATGGGTAAGGGCTATGTGCAATTCTTATAGTTCTTTTGATTCTAGCGGTCCTTATGGTTACTCCAACATCAGTAATTCAGGTATTACCAACTTTCCATCATATAGCTGGAACCTCATGGTTATGTCGCACGAGATGGGGCATATTGTAGGTTCGCCCCATACTCATAGATGCTGCTGGAACCCGCCCGGCACTGGTACTACAGCTATAGACCGTTGCCAGACACTGGAAGGGTCGTGTGCAAATCCGTCTCCTCTTTATCCTGTAGGAGGTGGAACGGTGATGAGTTATTGTCACTTGCAGAGTGTGGGTATCAACCTTAGCAGAGGTTTTGGGCAACAGCCCGGCGATACTATACGTAGGCAGATACGCAACAAGTTTTCTAATACGTGTGGTGCAGCCTACAACCCTGTAGTAGCAATGGCTAAAGCAAACAGAACTATATCTGCAAACCGTGAATGTACTGACATAAAAGGTGGTGACACTACAACGTATTACTGGTGGGACAAAAACACTGCTGCCTATGACGATGATACATTAGTACTCATAGTGAAGAAGCATGGCAACAACATAGGTAATCTTGATTCTGCTGGTTTTTCTGTAGTTACTGGTTCGGGAGCTGGCTTCGGCTCTGGTGCTGCCGATACTATTACATTCCCTACAGGCACTGCTGGCGCGCCCACTGCCGCATACGCTATGCACCGTTACTGGAAAATAACTCCTACAGTTGCACCTGTTACTCCTGTTACTGTAATGTTCCCATTTACTAACACAGACACTGTAGATATAGATGGTAGTGTAAGTGGCAGTATAGTAGCTACTAAGATGAGAATGTACAAAATAAATGGTACTGTGAACCCTAATCCTGCGATGGATAGTGTGCGTTTTGCAGCACCTACAGCAGTGAATATTTTTACCAATGCAGCTACTGCGTCTACAACCAATTGGGCACTTACCGCACTGAGCGGTACTAGATTTGCTAGTTTCAAAACTGCAAACCTAAGTGGTGGTGGCGGTGCATTTTACCCTAATTCTTTTGCGTCAGTGGCCGATATAAACGGTAACAATGCTACGGTGCTCATCTTCCCAAACCCTACCAATGATGAGTGGAATGTAAATATAGAAGGTATAGCAACCAACGAAGCACTGATGCTGAGGTTGTATGCTGCTGATGGCAGATTGGTGCATTCACAGCAGTTGCAGGCGGGTATAGCCAACATTGTAAGTGCTGCTGCTTTGCCAGTAGGTATGTATTTCTATCGCATAACAGGTAGTAACAATGCATTTACTGGAAGTTTGTCTAAAAACTAGTCTTTTATAAATTGTTTTTTTGAAATGGGGGTGTTAGCGCATCCCCATTTTTTTATGTAATCAATACTACTCGGTTATTTGTAGTGTTTTCCTTACTGTTAGTTTATGTACTCTATTTCACGCTACCTTTGTATTGCTCTTTAGTTAATTTGGGGTAATCTTAAATTATTGTTGAAATCATGAAAAAACTAACTGTCTTATTTTTAGTGTTAGGAGTGCTGTCGTCTGCTTTTGTGTTTTATGCTTGTAAAAAAAATGCTAATGGACGCAATACACTAAGTCTGGTAGACGATGCTACCGTAACATCGTTATCAAGTCAGCAATACACAGAGTTTATAAACACCAATCCTCCAGTTACGGGTACCCCAGAGGCAGAAATGGTGAAGAGGGTAGGGGCTAAGCTAACCGTAGCTGTTCAGCAGTATTTGTTAGGTATAGGTAAGTCAGACCTAATTAAAGATTATCAATGGGAATTCAATTTGGTAAATAATCCGGAGGTAAATGCATGGTGCTTGCCCGGCGGTAAAATAGTAATATACAGTGGTATACTGGCACTGGTGGCTAATGATACAGACCTAGCCGTGGTAATGGGACACGAAATAGCACATGCTGTACTCAGGCATGGCAATGAGCGTATGAGCCAGCAACTATTGGTGCAATATGGTGGAACTGCTCTATCGGTTTTACTGTCATCTAAGCCTCAGGAAACACAATCATTGTTCAATAGTGCTTATGGCCTCAGCAGTACATTAAGTGTTCTGGCATACTCGCGCAAGCACGAAAGTGAATCTGACGAAGCTGGTCTCTACTACATGGCTGTAGGCTCCTACAACCCCAATGCAGCAGTAGGTTTTTGGGAACGTATGAAGGCAGTAAGTGGGGCTTCTACAACACCGGGTTTTCTGCGCACACATCCCAATGATGACGAGCGCATAAAAGATATAAAAGCATTATTGCCTAAGGCAATGGCTTATTACAATCCGTAATTGTTTCTATATTAGTATCCGTATTTCTCTTTCCAGCATTGCCTTAGGTATTCTCTTAGTCGGGCTTCAGTGGCATTATTTCCCGGGTCATACAATTTTGCACCGCTGATAGCATCTGGTAGAAACTCCTGAGCTACAAAGTTGCCAGGGTAGTCATGTGCATACTGATATCCTTTGCCATAGTCTAGCTTTTTCATCAGGCCGGTAGGTGCATTTCTTATAGCCAGTGGCACGGGTAGGTCGCCTGTCTTGGCTACCAGCTCTTGAGCTTTATTAATAGCCATGTAAGCCGCATTGCTCTTTACCGAAGATGCCAGATAGGTAACCGCTTGGGATAGTATTATTCTGCATTCCGGATAGCCTATCATCTCCACTGCCTGAAAACAACTGGTAGCCAGCAGCAATGCATTAGGATTGGCATTACCTATGTCTTCGCTGGCCAGTATTATGAGGCGGCGAGCTATAAATTTAGGGTCTTCGCCACCTTCTATCATCCGCGCCAGATAGTACACTGCAGCATTAGGGTCGCTACCTCTTATCGACTTTATGAATGCCGATATAATGTCATAATGCTGTTCACCTGATTTGTCATAGAGTGCCAATTTGCGCTGCACTATGTCTTGTACCACAGCATTGGTTATGTTTTTATTATCTGGCGGCAGTGATCCTGCTACGAGTTCGGTTAGGTTTAGCAGTTTGCGAGCATCGCCACCACTCAGTTGTATCAGCGCATCCCATTCTACAATGTTTATATTTTGTTGCTGCAGCCATTCATCTTTTAGTATAGCTTGCTCTACCAGTGCTTTTAGGTGATGCTCAGTAAGCGGCTGTAGCACATATACCTGACACCTGCTTAGCAATGCGCTTATTACCTCAAACGAAGGGTTCTCGGTAGTAGCACCTATAAGGGTTATAATACCTTTTTCTACTGCACCCAGCAGGCTATCTTGTTGGGCTTTATTAAATCTGTGTATCTCGTCTATAAACAACAATGCATGTCCTGCTTTGCGTGCCTGTTCTATCACATTACGCACTTCTTTTACACCACTATCTATAGCACTCAGTGTGAAGAAAAGCATGTTCATAGATTTGGCTATTATCTGAGCCAAAGTGGTTTTTCCCACTCCAGGTGGCCCCCAAAACAGCAATGATCTGGTAGTGCCATTTTGTATCATTTGCTCCAGCACTTTGCCCTTACCTACCAGATGCTCTTGCCCTATGAAGTCTTCAAGGTTTTGTGGGCGCACTCTTTCGGCAAGTGGTATGTTAATGTCAGGCATATATTTGTGTTTGTTTTTTGTTTTTAATACCTAAATTAGCAACATGGTACTTAGGACATTTATTCTATCACTTATGCTCGCTGGTTTTGTGTCATTGCACGCTCAGGAGCCTGTCAAATCTACACAAAATACACCCCTTGCCAATATTGATTACAAACAAAAAGATGCACCTATGCCAGGGCTTCTTTTTTTAGCCTATCACGACTCCACAGGGGGCATAGACAAAGTGACACTGAATAAAAAAGGAAAGATTAAAAAACACAAAAAGCAATCTGAACAACAAGAGCAAAACAGAGGTTCGTTTTATCAGGTAACTGACAAAGAGCTGAATAATGGTGCCAACCTGTTTGTGATGATGTTTAACCCTACTTGTTTGCATTGCGAGGATGCCACCTTCAAAATAGAAGATAACATAAAACTGTTCAAGAAGTCGAAAATTGTACTATTAACAGGCGAAAAATCTAAAATGTACATTCCCGATTTTGCACAACGTCACCGCATAGTTCGTTATCCGGCTATGTATATTGGCTATGATAGCTCTACATTTATTGATGACGTTTTTTTGTACCAAACACTACCGCAACTCAACATTTATAATGCTGAGCGTAAGCTGATAAAGGTTTACTGTGGTGATGTGCCTATTGATACGCTGAAGAAGTTTATACAGTGATACTCAGCTCACACACAGCATAACAATTGTAAAGTATAATGGCATCACTAAAAGCTTATTTTTAGTGATGCCATTATGTTATGCTCCTTTTGTAGTTACATAAGCCTTGATTTTTCTTACATAATCAAAGTATCCTGTCTGCATTCGATACCAGAAAGTGGAGAATGTCAAGATGAATATCCCCAAAAAAGCGAAGGTAATTTTTATGTCTTCACTGGTAATAAACAAAACTATTGATGCTGCGAGAAGAAACGCACAAAATATCATTATTAGCTGCGGTCCACCAGCATCTAGCTCTCTCAGTCTAGATCTGATAACTACTTTAGTTTTTCCGTTTTCTTCTTTAAAGTCCAATAAAGTAATTGGCAATGATTTGATTTCAGTTACCTGCTCAGCATGGGGAATAATAGTAAGATTGTAATCAGATTCAATTACCTCAAAGTCAAGATTGTGAATTTTAACGTGTTTGCCTAGCAGCCGATTCTTAAATTCATCTTTGGGGATGTTGATTGAAAATTCGTGAGTTCGTGTGAAAAACATAGGCCATCGTTTTTAATTGGTTAGAACTATTTTAACAGAAAATTACTATTTTTCACTGACATTTCAAATTTTACCAATAATTATTTCATGCCTCCAAAATCGTGCCACAATATATTACATGACTAAGGTTATGAAAATAGCTGATTTACAGTATGAAATAAAATAGTTCATTCTAGTTTCGTTCTGTTTTTCTTTACTATTATTTGCGTATCCATCATCACTAGTTAAATTATGAAAATCAGCACTGTAATCTAATTTTAACAATTTTTATTTTACTGGTTCAACCAGTGAAAAAAATAACCCAAAATATTTTTTAACTGATTGTTGATATTTTGCATAAGTGGCATGATATTTGTTGTAGAAATGTCATAGTTTTGTTTGTAAATTAGAAGTACATACACTTAACTTAAAGTCATTCAATATTATTTATCAAACTCAAAAAAGCAAAAATGAAAAAACAAATTTTACTATTTACTCTTACTGCAGGTATGGTTTCTGCTGTTCTGATGAGTAACCAAGGTGGCGCAGCAGCAGGCGCAGGCGGTAATAGGACTGGCGCAAAAGGCTCCACTGCAAACTGTTCGGGTGGCGGTTGCCATGGTTCAATTTCAGCAGCAGCGACAGCAGCTATCAGAGTCGATTCTGCAGGTGGTGTTCAGGTGACTAAATATGTAGCTGGTATGACTTATACAGTTACTGTAACTGGTACTCATACTTCTCTTAGTAGTTTTGGATTTCAGTATGCAGCTGTATCAGGCACAGGTGCTGCACAGGTGCAAGCCGGTACATTCACTGCTTTGCCAGCTAGTGTAGTTTCTCACTCTTTGTCTAGTCTTAACATAATTGAGCAAAGTTCTGCAATATCAGGTCCACTCAGTAAATCTTTCTCATGGACAGCACCTGCTACTGGAGTAGGAAATATCACTATGTACCTCACTGTAAATGCAGTAGATGGAAGTGGTGGACCTAATTCTGCCGATGTAGGAGCTAATGTTTCTAAAGTACTTACTCAGTACACACCTACGTCAGTACCAGTAGTAGCAAATAATGTTACAGTATCTGCATTCCCCAATCCTGTTGTAGGTCAGTTGAATGTACAGGTGGGAGATATTACAGGTGCATACACTGTAGCTGTATACGATATCACTGGCAAATCAGTAGCTACTACTTCTGTATCGGCAGGTAATGTAGCTGCTACTACTAGCTTTAACACTGCCAACTGGGCTCCAGGAGCATATATGGTAGTAGTGGAAAGTGAAGGTAACCGCACTGTACAGCAGGTGGTAAAGCAATAATACAATCCTCAATCCTTAATACTAAAACAGGCACTAACTTTTTTTTCGCTAGTGCCTGTTTTTTTTATGCTGTTCAAAATTCTTTATTTCATTACCACTTGCAATGTTTTGCGTGTTTCTTGTCTCAGCAATATGGTGTGATCTTTGGTTAGTTCTTCTACAATAGCTTTGGTGAAGTATCTTATTGTTAGCATGCTTACCTGCTCATTGATGGTTACTTTATAGTCTTTACTCAGTGCCTTTATGAGTGGGGTTACTTTATCTTCCCGGTTATCTATACAGGCTACAAAGCTGATAGCTGCATTTTGTATCAGGTTTATCTTTACTTTCAGGTCATGAAAAATGCTGTACAGACTACTCAGATTGTCTTCTGTAATGAACGAAAAATCTCGGGTGGTTACCTGTACCAGTACTTGTTTGTCTTTTAGCACTATCATGGGAGGGTAGTGTACATCGCCTGCATCAGCTTTGATAACAGAGCCCGATAGTTTTTTATCCAGAAAACACTTTACATACAGTGGTATATTGTTGTTGTGTAGGGGTTTTATGGTTTTGGGGTGTATGATTTGTGCTCCATAAAACGCCATCTCTATCACCTCGGCATAAGATATGGTATCTATTTTCACAGTGCCCGGAAACAGCTTAGGGTCGGCATTTCTAAAACCATCTACATCTTTCCAAATCGTAACACTATCCAAGTGCAACATTGCAGCTAGCACTGCCGCTGTATAGTCTGAGCCTTCCCTGCCTAGCGTCACAGAATCTCCAGCAGCAGTAGCTCCTATAAAACCTTGCGTCACTACTATTTTCTTTTTTTTCAGTTCCCTGCCAATAGTAGCTTCAGCTTGCAATGCACTTCTGTTCCAGTCTATAACTGCATCTCGGTAGGTATCATCAGTTATCAATACCTTTCTTACATCTACCCAGGTAGTACTAAGGTTGTTTTGTGCCAGATAACCATGTAGTATACATGATGAGAACAACTCACCCATACATACTAATTGGTCATAAGAATAATCAAATTTATTGCTATCTGCTTTTTTAATTGCCTCTTCAAACTCTGCAAACAATACCTCTAGCGCTGCTTTGGTTTTTGCATAGTTATCTTCATCCAGTAGTTTTTCTGCATAATTCAGATGCTGTTGTTTCAGTTCACTGGCTAATTTATCTGCCTCAATGTATTCTTTATTTACAGCGCATTGCACTATCTTTTCCAGTGCATTTGTTGTTTTGCCCATTGCCGATATTACTATCAGCAATGGTTCATTTTCTTCGCTTATTATCGGCAGCAATGCAGCCATTCTGCCAGCGTCGGCAATTGATGCCCCCCCAAACTTGTAAACTTTCATAAAGTGCGCAAAGGTAATGACGATATACATAAAATAGTACTTCGCCACTTTTCATTGTAATCACAAAGACAATGCGCTGCATAAATAAACAGAAGCTTATATCACCTTTTTGCCTCTCATAGCATCTTTCAGTGCGCCTTCCATCACACGCTCAGCGTATGGCCTCGATACATTATTTAGTTCTTCGGTTTGGTGTTGTATTTTGTTTTTGTCTTGCGCGGCTATAGCATCACGTAGTAGTTGCATATAAGTATGAGTAGTAGTTACTTCATCCTCAGTGAGTGCCTCACGATGTTTTTTAATGAACTTTTCTGTAGTGTCCAACATTTGTTCGGCTTCTGTAGCTGCTTCTACCAGTGCGCGGGTGCTTATGTCTTCTTTGGCATGGGTCAGGCTATCTAGCAGCATGTTTTCCACCTCTTCGTCCGTTAGCCCATATTGTGGTTTCATCTCTATGGTCTGTGCTATGCCACTTCTTAGCTCCGTAGCACTTACACGTAGTATACCATCAGCATCTATCAGGAAGTTTACCTCTACCTTGGGCAATCCTGCAGGCATACCTGGTATGCCTGTTAGGTTAAATTCCGACAATTTTCTGTTGTCTTTCACCAGGTCTCTTTCGCCCTGATATACAGATATGCGCATGCCGCTTTGTCCATCCTTCTGGGTGGTATATTGCCTGCCGGCTCTTGTTGGTATTTTAGAGTTTCGGGGTATCAGCACATCCATCAGTCCCCCCATAGTTTCTATTCCCAGCGATAGTGGAGTCACATCAAGCAGTAGCATTTCGGTATTGTTGCCTGCTAGTATATCGGCTTGCACCGCAGCACCAAGCGCCACTACCTCATCGGGGTTAAGTTTGTCATGCACCTCCTGCCCAAAGAATTCACTAACACTATTTTTTACCAGTGGCACACGGGTGCTGCCGCCCACCATTACCACAGCATCTATTTGTTTTTTGGTTAGTCCGGCATCTGCCAGCGCATTGGTACAGGCAGTTATTGTACGTTGCACCAGAGGCATAATTAGTGCCTCAAATTCCGCCCTTGTTATTTGTACTTCTTTACCATTTATGCTACCTATATATACATCATTGGTGGTCAGGTGCTTCTTAGCTTCTTCAGCAGTTACACGCAGTTGCTGCATCAGCATTTTGTCAGCACTATCGGCTTGTAGCACTCCGCACCAGTGTTGCGCCAGAGCATTATCCATATCGTCACCACCCAGATAAGTATCTCCGTTGGTAGACAAAACCTCAAATATCCCATTACTAATAGTAAGTATCGATACATCAAACGTACCACCCCCTAGGTCATAAACAGCTATCGTTTTTTCCTCACCATGTTTGGCACCTATACCATAGGCAAGGCTAGCTGCCGTAGGCTCGTTGATGATGCGCAGCACGTCTAGCCCTGCTAGCCTGCCTGCATCTCTGGTAGCTTGCCTTTGCGAGTCGTTGAAGTATGCAGGAACTGTTATTACAGCCTTGCTTACATTGGCTTTCAGTATATGC
>CAZRPA010000143.1:0-10426 GCA_964601855.1 uncultured Flavipsychrobacter sp.
CTATAGCACCCAGCGACATCAGATTACCATCTACCTTAAACATGTACATCAATATGATGGCAAATAACATAGATAGCGGAATAACAGAAGACACTATAAGCCCGGCACGAAGATTGCCTAAGAAAAAGACCAATACAAAAATCACTATCAGCGCACCCTCCAGCAAATTGGTCTCTACAGTGCTTATAGCATTGTTCACCATCTTTGTCCTATCCAGAAACGCTTCTATAACCACACCCTCTGGCAGCATTTTCTGCACCTCAGCCACCTTTACTCTCACCCGTTTTATGACCTCCGATGAGTTTTCGCCTTTTAGCATCATCACCACCGCACCTGCTACCTCTCCCTTGTCGTTGTAGGTCATGGCACCATAGCGCACCGCACTACCAAACTGCACAGTAGCCACATCGCTTATCAGCAATGGTATACCACTAGGCAGTGTTTTCACTACAATTCTACCTATATCAGACAGCGATGTGGTAAGCCCTTCACTTCTTATATACAACACTGTAGGTCCTTTCTCAATATAGGCACCACCTGTATTTTCATTGTTTCGCTCCAGTGCATCAAACACATCAGCTATGGTTATGTTATGCGCTTTCAGCTGTTCTTGCCTTACTGCTATTTCATACTGTTTCAGTTTCCCACCAAAACTGGATACCTCTGCCACACCCTTTATACCCATCAGTTGCCGGCGCACTATCCAGTCTTGTATGGTGCGCAGCTCTGCTACATCATACTTGTTTTCATATCCTTTCAGTGGTCTTACCACATACTGATATATTTCTCCCAGCCCGGTAGTTACCGGAGCCATCTCTGGCGACCCTATACCATTGGGCAGTTCCTGCCTTACTTTTTGTAATTGTTCATTTATCTGCTGTCTTGCCAGATATATGTCTACATCGTCATTAAACACCAAGGTAACCAGCGACAATCCGAATCTGGAAAAACTTCTTGCCTGTTTCAATCCCGGTATGGCACCACAAGCTTGCTCTATAGGCATAGTTATAAGCCGTTCTATATCTGGTGCGCCTAGTGATGGTGACACTGTAATTACCTGTACCTGATTGTCGGTGATATCTGGCACCGCATCTATAGGCAGTTTGGTTACTTCTACAGCCCCCCAAACCACAAGCCCCAACACAAACAGGGCTACTATAAGTTTGTTGCCGATGGAGAAGTTGATTATTTTTTGCAACATGGTTGTATAATAATTAATTTTAAACCTTACCAAAATGGTAAATAAATAGGATTGATGAACCAGAGTAAACCGGTAAAACTGGCGAAATACCCCATTGAGGAAATGAAATAAAGGATACTCAAATTCAGACTGATAATGCTAAAGTATAGTGCTCAACTATCCAATAGAAACATACAGAATGCGGGTATTGCCAAGAAAAGATAGGATTAAGCCGCTATAGGTGGGCGCAACAAAGATGAAAGCGCATTGTGAGAGAAGAATACATTTCTAAACCGTGAAATACTCCTCACCGCTCTACTCTCATAGGCATTAAACGTAATAATAACATTACTAGGCTGGGTAAATACTAAGATAGTGCTAGCACTTAGACTCTTGAATGGCAATTGTTTGTCTTGCTGTTCGTCATTGTCATTCATATCATTTCCCCAGTAATGCATACTCAGAAAATCGGACACGGATAAATCACTATCTCTGTCTACATGCTGTGCATAATGGACCAGAATAACCGGAAAGTGCGAAAATTGGTTGAGCGATACAATGTTGAGCATTGTAAATACAACCAAAGTATGTAGCAAGAATTTTCGCAATGCTGATTTTATTTCAGTGTAAAGGTAACACATCTAATGCTTTCTGTGCATGATATAAATCACAATAATGCATTAGGTAACCACGCTTCCTGCATTTCCCCCAAAGTTACCGAATCTGTTAAAGCCAACTTAAAACAGTAATGTTCACCTGTTTTTACCGACAAATTTTAGCGGTTTACCGAAAGTGTAATTTTCTGTTGATGTTATAGCGGCACTTTTGCACTCACAAAAAACTAGGCAATGAGACCCTTAATGTTATTCATCACATTTCTATTCAGTGTGCCACTGCTGGCGCAAGAGAACTTTACCATAAGTGGTACGGTAAAACTGAAATCGACAGGCGAAACCGTAATTGGCGCCACTATCCGATCTGGCAAAACAGGTACTGTAAGTAATGAGTATGGCTTCTACTCACTAACACTACCCAAGGGCAAAAACACACTTGAAGTGAGCTCCATAGGTCAGGAAACAAAAAAAGTAGATGTGACTCTGGAAAAGAACACAATACTTAATATATCTCTGGAAGATGCTTCGCAGAACTTGGGAGAGGTTACAATAAAATCTACCGCTTCGGGCAGAAGCATCAGTGGTACACAAATGGGAGTGGAACGCCTATCGACTGCCGAAATAAAAAATATACCTGTGCTGATGGGCGAACGCGACCTGATGAAGGCTGTACAGTTGCTGCCGGGTATAAAGTCGGCTGGTGATGGTAATAGTGGTTTTTATGTACGCGGCGGTGCCACCGACCAAAATCTGATATTGCTCGACGAAGCACCTGTTTACAATGCATCTCACTTGCTGGGCTTTTTCAGCACCTTCAATTCTGACGCGATAAAAGACATGACACTATACAAAGGTGGCATGCCTGCACAATACGGTGGTAGACTATCGAGTGTGCTAGATATAAAAATGAACGATGGTAATAATCAGGACTACTCGGTAAGTGGTGGTATAGGCCTGATATCTGCAAAACTAAATGTTGAAGGGCCAATAGTAAAAGACAAATCTTCGTTCCTAATTTCAGGCAGAAGAACCTATGCCGATGTGTTTCTGAAACTATCGCCCGACTCTACCATTAATCAGAACAGACTATACTTCTACGACCTGAATGCCAAACTAAACTATACGCTAGGTCAAAAAGACAGATTGTACCTGTCGGGGTATTTCGGTCAGGACCAACTGGGAGTGGGTGAATCATTTGGTTTGAGCTGGGGCAATGCTACCGGTACTGCACGCTGGAACCACATTTTCAACAGCAAAATGTTTTCTAATACATCATTGATATTCAGCAACTATAACTATAAAATCAAAATAAGAGCAGGAGCCAACGATTTCCAGATATTTTCTCAGATACGCGACTGGAACCTAAAACAGGAATTTCAGTGGTATGCCAATAGCCGTAATAGTGTGCGTTTTGGTCTTAATAGTATCTTTCATACACTGCGTCCGGGCGAAATCACATCATCATCTACTAGCTCAGTCAATTCATCTGCACTGCAACAGCGCTATTCGCTCGAAAATTCAATATTCGGCACCAACACATGGAAGGCATCGGAGAAATTCTCACTTACATACGGTGTACGTCTCACAGCTTTTAGCATACTAGGCAAGGGTGATTTCTTTGACATGAACAGCAAAGGAGAAATCACAGATACTTTCAACTACAAAGCTGGTGAAATAGTAAAAACCTACGTAAACCCAGAACCACGTCTTGCTGCTAGCTACGAGTTCAACGAGTCGGCTTCGGTAAAAGCATCTTATGTACGCAATGTGCAGAACATGCACCTCATATCAAATTCTACCTCCAACAATCCAACCGATAAGTGGATAGCCAGTACCAACCTCATAAAACCAGAAATAGCCGACCAATACTCTATAGGCTACTACAAAAATCTGGCAGACAACAAGTACGAGCTAACGCTGGAAACCTACTATAAAGACATGCAAAACCAAATAGACTACCGCAACGGTGCAGATATATTCATCAACTCAGATGCTATAGAATCTCAATTGCTGTTTGGTAAAGGAAGAGCCTATGGATTGGAAATGCAGTTCAAAAAGAAAGTAGGCAAATGGACTGGCTGGGTTAGCTACACATTATCTAAAACTGAACGTAAAATAGATGGCATCAGCAATAACGAATGGTACAATGCCCGTCAGGACCGCACACACGATATATCTGTAGTAAGCACCTACCAATTAAATAAAAAATGGACCCTATCTGGCAACTGGGTATACTACACTGGCAACGCCATCACCTTCCCTGCCGGCAAGTATACTGTCAACAATCAGGTAGTATTCTATTATACTGAGCGCAATGGCTACCGCATGCCTGCCTATCATCGCTTGGACCTCGGGGCCACCTGTGTGCTGAAACAAACCAAAAAAACGCTATCAGAACTATCATTTAGTGTCTACAATGCCTATGGCAGAGAAAATGCTTACACTATCGAGTTCAGACAAAGCAAAAGTGACCCTACACGCACCGAAGCAGTACAAACTGCACTATTCAAATTTATTCCTTCTGTATCCTATAACTTCAAATTCTAACCAACTATGCGCAGTATATTAAAAATTAGCCTCGTCCTTTTATCGGCTGCCCTCATGCAGTCTTGCACAAAAGTGATAGACGTAAAACTGAGAGATTCAGATAAAAAATATGTAGTAGAAGGCATCCTTACGGATGTAACAGGCAATTGCAGGGTTTTACTCTCCAAAACAAAAAACTTCAGCGAAGACAATACTCCTGCTGGTGTAAGTGGTGCCACAGTATCTATCAAAGACAATAACACTGGCAGCACTGTAGCCCTTACAGAACTTACGCCAGGTGTATACTCAAACGCTGCATTTGCGGGCACACCAGGTCATAGCTACGAACTGAGCATTGCCGTAGGCGGAACCACACTTACCGGTGTTTCTGTTATGCCTCAGAAAATCAAATTCGACTCATTATACATCACTAAAGATCAATTGTTTGGTGACGAAAGAACGTTGGCTAATGTAGAATTTACAGATCCACCAGCTTTTGGTAACAGCTACAGAGCTGTTCAATACTTAAATGGTAGAGAGCTGAAAAATATTTTTGTAACGAACGACGACTATACCAACGATAAAAAGAACTATGCCAAACTGTTCATTTTCTCAGACGATGAAGCCGACAAAGCTAAACCCGGCGACACCGTAACAGTAGATATGCAATGCATAGACCCAGCTATCTATCGTTATTGGTACAGCTTAGACCAGAGTGCCACGGGAAATAGTCAATCTGCTGCACCAGCAAACCCTGTAAGCAATATTACAGGTGGTGCTATAGGTTACTTCAGTGCACACACTATAGAAACAAAAACTGTAATAGTAGAATAATCAATTTTGCAGAGTAGTATGTGTATCATTAACGTATGCTTAAAAAGAAATGAATACTTGTAGCACTCCTTAATAAGTACATTTGCAGCACTATTATTACCAATAGTAATAATAGCCTCACTAAAGTGTCTTTTAGATCCAAACTATACCATTCAATAATCAATAATAGCAGCCAGAATGCACTATGCACTCACGGCTGCTATTATAGCTATAGTCAGTTAGCAGAACGTATAAGTACTATACAACATGCAGTGTTAGCGCACCCTGCTGCCCCCCAACGCATAGGCATAATACTGAGCGACACTGCCGACACCTACGCCGCTATTGTAGCCATACTGTTATTAGGCAAAACATATGTACCACTTCACCCCGGTCATCCGGCAGAGCGAGTACAACAAATTATTGCTCAAGCCGGTTTAGAAGTTGTGCTTACTTCGTCTGCTCCACCCGATTTGGGCAATGTTACGTATATAGACACGTCATCATTGGTAATTGGTCACAACTCACCCATTATGTCAGAAGGTGATTACAGCAACTCCTATGCTTACATACTCTTTACCTCTGGCAGCACTGGCATACCTAAGGGTACACCCATCACTTATGGCAATATAGATAGTTTTGCTACGGGCTTTTATCACATAGGGTATCAGCTTACTGCGCAAGACCGATGTCTGCAAATGTTTGATCTCACTTTCGACCTTTCTGTAGTCAGTTATCTGATGCCACTGTGCGCAGGGGCATGTGTGTATACCCTACCCGATAAGGGCATGAAGTTTACCAATGTATACAGTGTACTGGAAGAGCACAATATCACTTTTGCGCTGATGGTGCCCTCTATATTATCTTTTCTGAGGCAGTACTTCAGCGAGATTCACTTACCTCACCTTCGCTACTCACTATTTTGTGGCGAGGCGCTACCTGCAGATATTGTTACTGAATGGCAAAAATGTGTACCTAATGCCACAATAGACAATGTATATGGACCCACAGAAGCTACTATTTTTTGCACCTGGTACAGAATAGACACAACTGGCACAGTAGGTGCTACCAACGGGGTAGTGTGGATAGGCAAACCCATGGTAGAGGTAAACACCATAGTGACAGACGATGAAGGTAACCTAGTACCCACTGGCGAAAAGGGAGAACTTTGTCTGTCTGGCAATCAGGTAACACCGGGATATCTGGACAATGAAAAAAACAAAACTGCTTTTTTTACGTTGAATGGAGAGCGATATTACCGTACAGGAGATCTGGTATTGCTCCATAGCGATGGCAACTACATTTATTGTGGTCGCAGCGACCATCAGGTGAAAATACAGGGGTTCAGGATAGAGCTGGCAGAAGTAGAGCATCATGCACGCACTGCCTTCGGTTGCAATGCTGTAGCTATCGTTGCTACCAATCCACAAGGCATCAACCAAATAGAACTGGTGCTAGAAACCGAAGCAACTAATAAATCAGAAATTACCCTAACCCTCAAATCATTAATGCCTGCTTATATGTTACCTACAGGCATACACTTTATAAAACCGCTGCCATTAAACATTAACGGTAAAACTGACCGTAAAGAACTGGCTAAACAAATCGCTACTGCTATATGAGCATCACTATCAGACAAGCTACTATAGCCGACAAAGCGTTTGTAATGACGGCAATAACTGAAGCTGAAAAAAGCGGAGGAAACACCGTAAGTTATTGCAACCTATTAGGCATTACAGAGCAGGAGTTTAGTGATATGCTGAGCAATATGCTGGATGAAGAAATAGAAGGACAGGAAATGTACATTCCAGGTTTTCTCATAGCATCAGTAGATGGTATTCCAGCCGCCGCTAGTTGCTCGTGGGTAGAGCAAATCGGAAATATGGCTAGCAGCACCCTGAAAAGCAATCTGCTGATGTACCACACCAACCGCTCAACACTACTGGCAGCAATGCCTGCCATAGCAGCACTAAAAGAGGTGAATATAGACCGTACACCAGGCGCACTACAAATAGAAAGTATATATACCAGCCCACAACACAGAGGTAAGGGACTAACAGGAATGCTGATAAACGAACACATTAGCCGCCACAAAACGACCAATCCTGCTGTAAATAAAGCCCAAATAACCCTGCTGGGCTGCAACGAAGCAGCTCGCAGTGCCTACACCAAGGCTGGCTTTGTGCTGGCGCAAGAAAAGAAATCTGACAACCCTATTATATTAAAATTGTTATTTTGCGACAGGAAAATAATGATGGAAAAAACAATCAACTAAACACAACAATGGATTCAAACGAAATATACGCTCACCTGCAGAAAATATACTGTACGATACTGAAAAAAGATCAGGTAATACTGACCGATGAAACCACCGCTGCCGACATAGACGGATGGGACTCACTCACCCATATGTTGCTGATGGATAGTGTGGAGCGAGAATTTGGTATCAAGTTTAAGCTAATGGAAATAATGAAATTCAATAATGTAGGCGATATGGTAGCTTGCATTCAGAAAAAACTGGCAGCCAAATAAACTACTACCGGCAGCTATGTTTTTTAATACTAAGGAATTCGCAATATTTTTTCTTGTTGTACTCACTCTCAACTGGTTAGTGCACAAAAATGGCAATGCCCGAAATCTAGTATTGCTAGCGGCAAGTCTGTTTTTTTACGGCTGGCTGCATGTTTCCTTTCCTTTTTACCTCATGGCACTCATCAGTATCAGCTTTCTTTTCGGGCGGCTTATACAGCGCACTGAGCATGAACGTAAACGATGGCTGTGGCTCTTAGCCGGCACAGTAGTGCTTAGTGCTGGGCTACTATACACCAAGTACAGCAGTTTTGTGCTGGGCAATATCAGTGGGCTATCACGCTGGCAGGCGACATCATTGGGCATATTAGTGCCAGTAGGTATCAGCTTTTACACCTTTGCCGTTTTAGGCTACCTGCTCGATGTGTATTACGAAAGCATTGAGGCCGAAAAAGATTACGTAGTGTACGCTACCTATATCAGTTTCTTTCCACATTTACTATCTGGTCCCATTCCAGCTGCTACTACCCTACTACCACAGTTTCTGCGCAAGCCCACTATTTCTGTCAATGCTGTTGCAGAAGGAATTGGCGAGTTTCTGTGGGGTCTATTCAAAAAAATGGTAGTGGCAGACAATATCTCGCTTGCTGTTAGTTTATGTTTCTCCAAAAACAATGAGGACCTCAGTGGCAGTTCACTTTTTGTAGGTGCAGCATTATTTGGTATCTCCATCTACGCCGATTTTTCGGGTTATTCCAGTATGGCTCGGGGTTGTGCCAAGCTGCTAGGCATAGATCTGGTACAAAATTTCAATATGCCGCTTTTTAGCACTAGTGTATCAGACTACTGGCGCAGATGGCACATATCGCTCACTACATGGCTCAATGCTTACGTATACAATCCCATGGTCTTCAAGCTGAAAAAGTGGGGCAAAACAGGTGTCATTATTGGCATCTTTGTCACTTTCCTTATCAGTGGCATATGGCATGGTGCAGGCTGGCAATACATCATTTTTGGCGTGCTCAATGGGCTCGCTATTATTTACGAGATACTCACCAAGGATATCAGACAAAAAACACTAGGCAAACTGCCCCGTGTGCTCAATGCAATCATCAGCAATATGTTGGTGATCATATTCATGCTCATTTCCTGGATTTTCTTTCGGGCCACTACCGTACCCCAGGCCATGAATATGATAGGTCGTATATTCTCCCGTTCATTCTTCACCCTACCCGATATGTATATCGTGTCCTACCTCAAGTGGTGCCTGCCGCTGCTGCTGGTAGAGTGGATACAACGTAAGGGCAAATATGCAATGGATATACAGCAATGGTTGCCTACAAAAGTGACAAAAAAAGACAAAAACCAAAAACGAAACATTACCCGGATTCACATTTCAATAAAAATTATTTTATATGTAGTTTTGGGTCTCTCCATTTATTTCTTTCACAAAAAAGTAAACTTAGCCGAATATTATTATTTTAAATTTTAATAAGAATGAAAACAACACAACTATTAGCCGGAATGATGATGACGGCAAGCCTTATGACTGGATGCAAAGAAGAAGCACCAACCCGTCAACCCAGTGCTGCAGAACAGCAAGCACAAAAAGAATATGACGTTAACCGCAAAAAAATAGATGCGCTCAATAAGCAATTCTTTAAAGTGCCAGACGACAAAATACTGGAAAACGGACCCAATACCCCTATCTATGCCGAGCTGAAGCAACGATACAAAAAAGATGCTGCCAAGATAAAAGAAATGGTAGAAGGTACTGGTGCCAAAGTAGTGTTTATGATACTAACCCCAGAAACCGGAAACGATGCGCCTGGTACTCGCTACGGCATACCCTACATAAGGCAAGTATGCAACGAACTAGATATAGAACTACTAGATATGACCCCAATCTTGGCACGCAAAACACCAAAAGAGATAACTCAATGGCCACTGGACGGACATTGGTCTAAAAAAGGTGCAGAGTTCATAGCCGACAATCTTGCACCTATCATCCGCAAGTACAGTACCGTCACCAGCACAGTGACCTACAAAGACAGCGAAAGACCCGAAACCTTCGGTGATCTGGAGCCAAATAGTGACGAAATAAGAGATGGCGGCAAGGACCTACCTTATCACGTAAAAGGCAATGCACAGGGTGTGCGCATGGATAGCGACATTATGTTCCCGAAGAAGAAAAAGCATGTACTCTTTATGGGAGACTCCGGTATATTTTGTCCGTTCCTCAACAATGAATTTACTATAACTGCAGTGCTGCAAAGAATGTTTCCAGACATGGTAATGATGAATACAGGTGCTATATGTTATACGCTAGAAGATTATGTGACTCTATGGAATGAAAAATCAAAATATTCCGAACCAGATATTGTGATTATACAAACCAATGGTGGTGACATCACCGATTATTTCTTCACCCACCGCAATACCCTCTCTCGCTCTCACAAACCTTTTTCACCCACACAAGTTGAAGAAGAATACTACCGCAAAGCATTCCCTAATGCTGTGAATTAAAAGACTCTCAAACACCTAATATTTATATAAAAGCTGCTGCAAGTTACCCTGCAGCAGCTTTTTTGTTTGTTTTATAAGCCATTTCATCAGTAGGAAGCCCGAACAATATGTGGGCTGTTGTTACTTAATTTTTACCCTATTCCTTTTCCACACTTTACAGTTCGCTTTAGTTTTCCCCACCTCTTTTAGAGTTGCAAATCAAACCAAAATATAGTGTTAAAGATGTAAAGGGTTTTAG
>CAZRPA010000144.1:0-10323 GCA_964601855.1 uncultured Flavipsychrobacter sp.
GTTGTCGCAGTTTAAGTTCGACTTACCATTAAATCTCATAGCGCAACATCCTGCCAAAAAACGTGACGAAAGTCGCCTGATGGTTATCCATCGTGATACTGGCTTAATAGAACACAAAACTTTCAAAGACATCTTGGGTTTCTTCCACGACAAAGATGTAATGATAGCCAATAACACCAAGGTTTTCCCGGCTCGTTTGTATGGTCGTAAAGAAAAAACAGGTGCGAAAATTGAGGTTTTCTTGCTTCGCGAGCTGAATAAACCCAATCATCTATGGGATGTAATAGTAGACCCTGCTCGTAAAATACGTGTAGGTAATAAACTATATTTTGGCGACAACGATGAGTTGGTTGCAGAAGTTATTGACAACACTACTTCCAGAGGTCGTACAATTCGTTTCTTGTTTGATGGTAATGACCAGGAATTCCGTGGTATGCTCGATCTTTTGGGCGAAACCCCATTGCCTAAATACATAAAGCGCAAACCAGAAGAAGAAGATAAAGAGCGTTATCAAACAGTATATGCTAAGTATGAAGGTGCAGTTGCTGCCCCTACTGCTGGTATGCACTTCAGCCGCGAGCTTATTAAAAGACTAGAGATAGTAGGTGTTAAGTTTGCCGAGGTTACCCTGCACACAGGTTTAGGTACGTTCCGCCCTATAGAGGTGGAGGATCTGTCTAAGCACAAAATGGATGCGGAATACTTCAGGGTAGATGACTATTCTGCCAATCTGGTAAACAGAGCCAAAATTGAAAAAAGACATATCTGCTCTATAGGTACCACTACTATGCGTGCACTAGAGAGTTCGGTGACTGCACAGGGGCTGCTTAAACCAGAAGAAGGTTGGACAAATGTGTTTATTCACCCACCTTACAAATTCTCTATTGCAGATTCATTGATCACTAACTTCCACCTGCCCAAAACCAGTCTTATGATAATGGCTTGTGCTTTTGCAGGGTATGATCTTATGATGACTGCTTACGAAACTGCTATCAAAGAAAAATATCGTTTCTTCAGCTATGGCGATGCTATGCTGGTGATATAGTATATTAACTGAGTATATTTCATGTAGGGCTTTCTCAATCAACCGAGAAAGCCCTTTTTCTTTGTTCTAAATCATCTTTTTGTGCTTTTTGACAGTACATTTCATTGGTTTCATTTACATAATAGACATTATGGCATATTATTTTATATTAAGATGACATAATGGCATTATTATTGTAAAGGCACACTGTTTGTAATAGTTATACCAAACAACTAAAAACAAACAATTATGTACACAAAAAGAAATTACGGCATTCTGCCACGCACAGGAAACGGATTGATGGAAGACATTTTCTTCAACGGTGTCAACAAGGTAAATGAAGAAACAGCATTGTTTCAGGTGCCAGTAAATATTCTGGAAACTGATGCTAGTTACGACCTCTATGTAGTAGCTCCAGGTCTTAAAAAAGAAGACTTCAAAATCAGCATCGATAAAAATCTGCTCACCATTGCCTTTGAGCACAAAGAAGAAAGCAAAGAAGAAAACAAAGAAGGTAAATGGCTGAGAAGCGAGTACCGTATGCGATCTTTCAAAAGAAACTTTACTGTGAATGAAAAAGTGGATGTAACAAAAGTAGCTGCTAAGTATGCTGATGGTATACTTGTAGTAACATTGCCTAAAAAAGAAACAGTAGAATCTAGCACGCTAGAGATAGCTGTAAACTAATAAGTGTGAATGAGGATGAGTTAAAGGCGGCATTTCCATGTCGCCTTTTTTGTGACTTGGAAGCAAAAGAACATTATCTTATTTGCCTATCCCCCAATTGCCAATTAAATACTGTGGGTAGTTAAAGTAAGCCTACATTTACATGTATATACACGCAAAATAAAACAACAAACAACATGCAATCAAACAATGAAATACTTTTTGGAGAGTATAAATTAGGAGCCTTAACCCTTAAAAATAGGGTAGTGATGGCGCCCATGACCCGCTGCCGCGCCATAGGTAATGTGCCCAACGAACTGATGGCGAAATATTATGCCGACCGTGCCAATGCAGGACTGATAATAACAGAAGGTGTGTCGCCATCGCCCAACGGACTGGGGTATGCGCGTATACCGGGCATATTCAGTGAGGCACAGGTAGCTGGCTGGAAAGCGGTAACAGAAGCTGTACATGCGAACAACGGAAAGATTGTTGTGCAGCTAATGCATACAGGTCGTGTAAGTCATCAAATGAATTTGCCCGAAGGCGCAGCAATAGTTGCCCCCTCTGCCATAGCAGCTACTGGCGATATGTGGACTGATACTCAAGGCATGCAGCCTTTGCCAACTCCTACAGAGATACCTACAGAAGGTATAGCAGGTTTGATAGAAGAATATGTACATGCTGCAAAAAATGCTGTAGCAGCAGGGTTTGATGGGGTAGAGTTACACGCTGCTAATGGTTATTTACCTATGCAGTTTTTGAATATAGCTTCCAATCAGCGTACTGACGCTTATGGTGGTAGCTTCGAAAATCGTAACAGATTTGTGCTAGAGTTGGCATCTGCAATGGTAGCTGCTGTTGGAAAAGAATATGTAGGTATTCGTATATCGCCCTACAATCCGTTCAACAGCATGACGCCTGATGAGGCGAATGAAGATGCACAATACATAGCATTGGCTAATGGGCTCAACGAAATAGGCGTAGCATACATACATATTCTGGGCTTTACATTGCCAGATGCACTATTGCAATCTATACAGAAAGAATACAAGGGTACCATAATGCTGAATGGTGGGTACACTGCCGACCGCGCAGCGTCAGACATACTATCTGGTAAGGCGCATCTTATCTCTTTTGGCAACACCTACATCAGCAACCCAGATCTGGTGGCGCGTATGCAGCAAGGTGCAGCACTCACACCAGCTGACCCAAATACATTTTACACTCCCGGTGCAGAGGGGTATAACGACTATGCTACATTGTAGTATTTTGTGAATAGTAATATTATAAAGAGGGCTGCATGAAATTTGAAATTTCATGCAGCCCTCTTTCTTTATTATCACATATGGATAGACCTACAAATAAGAGCCAATAACAGCCTTGCTGACGATTGTCTGAGTTCTGATTTTTTAAATGACTAACAAGTTCCTACTTAGTGCCTATTATCCTGAAGTAGTTGTCCACCATATCTCTATAGTAGGGTTTTAGCTGTGGTGGCACAGTTTTGTATTGCTCCAGCATTTGTTTTTTATCGGTGATGTATTGTTGCAATGCAGGTGGTACAGGGCGGCTCATATCCTCTGCCGACTTCGATGAGCGTTTGTCGTCTTGTTCTTGTTCTCTCAGCGATTTTTCAGCCTCTAGTAGTCGGGTTTGTATCTCTTTCTGGCGCAGCAGCAAGTCCGGATTCACTTTCCTGTTCACAAGGTCGGTTTCGTTTTTGTCCATTTTCTGCTCCAGTTCGCGCAGTTCTTTGGCAAAGTTTCCAAGACCTTTACTATTTAGCTGGCTTGCCAAGTCTGCCAATTGGCGGCGAATAGCTGCTTGTTTTTGTGCCAGTTTAGCCAGTTTTTCAGAGTCGCCATTTTCTCCGTCTTCGCCTTCACTACCTTCACCGCTGCCATTACCACCCTTGCCAGACTGCCCCGATTTGCCTGCCTGCTGTCCTTTTCCTTCACCGGGTTGTTGTCCTTGCTCACCACCCGGTTTTTTGCCACCGGGCTTCTGCATTTTTTGCATGCCCTCGCCCAGTTGTTGTTGTTCAGATATAATGTCCGAAAGCTGCGATCCTGACCCTGGTGATTTTTGTCCACCCGGTTTTTTACACATGCCGGGCCCACCAGGCTTCTTACCCTCACTCTGCATCTGCATCAGATTCGATAGTAATTCGTTCAGCAGTAGAGCCAGGTTGTTGGTGTAGGTCATCACATATTGCTGGTCGGTCACGGCAAGGTCTACTCTACGGTTCTCTAGATTAGTCACAGCTTTTTGCATTCTGCGCTCTAGGTCGGTAGTGTTTTTGTTAATGGTAGGTGCCAGTTTAGCTATGCGTTTGCTGAGTTCATACAGACTGTCACGTATCATTTTAGAGTTGCGGTGCAGTGTGTTTTGTTCTTCTTGGTTCACTATATATGCCTTGGCCGATGGTTGGGTGCGTTTCACTTTATCCATCAGGTCTTCCTGCGCAAACGATAGCCTTATCAGGTTACTCAATATTTGTCGGGTAGCCTTTATATCTAGTTCTATCTGTTCCATATCCATGCCAGCAGCTTTTTCGCGCAGACTCTTGGCCATTTGTTCTAGGTTTTCGGCAGCTTGGTCTTGCGATTTAGAAGATTTGCTGTTTTGTTTTTCGTTCAGCTCCTCCTCGCTTTCCTTCATTTCCTCTTGTGCTTCCTTTCCTTTCTGCTCTTCTTTTTCCAGTCGGTCTTTTTCTTTAGTTTCCTTGGCCAGTTGTTGCACCTCTTTCATGTCTTCTTTCAGTGCCTTTTCCAGTTTTTCTTGCAGCTTTTTCTGCTCCTTAGCTAGTGCAGCAGCATCTTTTTTGCCTTGGTCAGTTTCTTTTTTCAGGTCTCTTTGTTCTTTAGCCAGTTCATCCATTTTGTTGGCCATGTCTTCCATGCGCATTTGCATTTCCATACGCTTCATCAACTCTTGCATACGGTTCATGTCCATGTCAAACAGTTTATTCTCCTGCTCCAGCTGTTTCATAGCCTCCATTGCCTGCTCTTTGTTCAGTTTCTGCATCAGTTCTTGCAGCTTCTCCATCTGTTTTTTTAGTTCTTCATTCAGCAGATTATCTAGTTGTTTGTTGAGTTCTTTTTGTTTTTCTTTCAGGTCTTCGCTATAGTTTTTCTGCTCGCTTTGTTGCATTTGTTCTTCAAAGCGTTTTTTTACATTTTCTACTTCTGTTTTCAGCTCTTTTTGTTTCTCCATCATTTGCTGCATAGCCTGCTCCATTTGCCAGTCTATATTGTTGTTTTGCAGCATTTTGTTTTGTGCGTCTTTGTAGTCGTTTTGCAAATCTTTGGTACGCTCTGCGCTGCTGCTTATACCAGCATTTATCTGCTCAGCATTTTCTTTTATGGCTGAGTCCAGTTGTTCTCCTTCAAACATCTGATAGCTCATCATGTCGCTGCGCGACGATTTGCTGCCTCTCACACCATCATTGTCCCATGCTTCTATATAGTAGGTTACTTTCTGTCCGGCTTTCAGGTTCAGTGCTTGTATATCAAAGTACTGTTCAAAACTCGCCATGGCACCACTACCTGTTTTTATGGGTATGGTTTTAGAAGCTATGGTTTTGGTTTTGTCTGTTACCTCATATTTAAATGCTATTCGGGTGATGCCGTAGTCGTCACCTGCACTGCCGCTCAGTAGTATTTGTTTGCCACTTACACTGTCTTTATACTGTTGCACTTGTATTACGGGGTACTGGTCTGGTATCACCTGCACCACATACTTGTAGCTATCTGCTACGGCTTCTTTTTTGTTGAGCAAGGTAATGGTGTAAGCAGTATCGCTCAGAAATCTGTAACTGTACTCAAAGTTTCCGGGTTCGCCATTCAATGCTATAGGGCTGCCATCACCAAAGTGTATAGTAGCAGCATCGGTATGCCCTGTAGCCAGGGTCCATCGTAGGGTAGTGCCTGCTGGTATTATCATATCGCCCAGGCTATTACGCACTTCGTTCTTTTTGCCTATGTATGCCGGATAATTCACCGCTATATTAAATGATTTTAATACTGGTCTTTGTATAACTCTTACCTTATAAGGTTGTGAGTAATAACCCGCTGCATATATGCGAAAGCTAAAAGCTTCCGTTACATTACGAAACGTGTACCTGAATGAATGTTCGGGTAATGTCTGCATAGATACCAGTTCGTTGCCTAGTTCTATTGCTGATTCGGCAGGTAGTGCAGCACCCTTCATTTGTACGGTTACAGTAAAGTCTGCATTGCGCACTGCCACCAGCGATTCGTTCTGAATGTTAAAGCTGAAAGGAGCTGGTTTTTCAAATGCCTTTGTGGGTTGTAATAGTCTGGACGAGCTTTCTTTAAATACATTAGGCGCAGCTATAAATATAAAAATGCCCACCAACAATGGAGGTAGCAGATAAGGTATATATTTTTTGTTGCCCGATAGGTCTATGGCAGATGTGATAGGAACTACTGATATCTGGCTAATCTTTTGGCTGATACTCGCTTCAGCCAACTCTCTGCTACCAGCATTAGTGTTGCTGTTGCGTAGTTGCAGTATGTTTAGCAGTTTGTCGCTTACCTCCGGAAAATGGGTGCCTACTATCTTTGCTGCCTCTTCATGAGATATTACTGATCCTAGCCGTGCCATTTTGGTCAGCGGCACTACTACCCATGCCACTAGTGCCGATAAGCCCAGCAACACAAACACCGACATAATAGCTACCCTCGACCACACAGGCAGGTATAGGTAGTACTCGCCTACACTTACAGTAACCACATAAAACAGCAAACAACTTAGAAACACTAATGTGCCACGTATTACTTTATTGGCATAATACTTCCTAATGAAAGCATCTAGCCTACCTACTAACCAATCATAATTATTCATAGAGTACTCTGTACCCGCAATTTAGGTCATTTTTCCGAGCCCGAAAGGTTAAAAATTAGTTGATAGTAAATGTGGTTTTAAGATGATGAAGGGTACCTGTTCTGCAACTACATGAGTACTAAGCTTTGCTTATTACTTTGCTGCAATAAAAAAGGCTGTTTCCGTATGGAAACAGCCTTTCGCTATCAAATCGATATTATTATTCTTGTGGTTTTTCCAGCAATTTGAAGAACTGATCCAACTGTGGCAGTATCACTATGCGTGTACGTCTGTTAGTAGCATTTCCTTCTTTAGTGTCGTTTGATGCTATCGGCACATATTCGCTACGTCCGGCAGCAGTCATGCGGCTAGCTGGTACTTTGTATTTGGTTTGTAGTATACGCACTACCGATGTAGCTCTTTTCACACTCAGATCCCAGTTGTCTAGAAGACCACCATTACCTCTGAACTGTTTATTGTCGGTATGACCTTCCACCAAAAACTCTAGGTCTGGCTGGTTGTTGATTACTTTTGCTACTTTGCCTAGTACTTCTTGTGCTTTATCTGTTACATCATAGCTACCGCTTTTGAATAGTAGTTTGTCTGATATATCTACATATACCACACCTTTGTCCACTTTTACATTGATGTCTTTGTCATCCAGATTGCCTATAGCACTCTTCAGGTTTATCACCAGTGCCATATTCAATGAATCCTTACGGTTGATAGCTGATTGCAGATCCTTGATGTACGCATCTTTAACACCTATATTGTCCAACGATTTTTTTATACTTTCCGCTTGTGAGCCAGTTATAACTGAAAGGTCTTTCAATTGGCTTAATACTTGATTGCCATTTTCTTTACTATCAGCCAACTGAGCTTCCAGCATTTTCATTTTTTCGATATCTGAATTGCGGGCTGTTTGGCATTTTGCGTTTTCCAGAAGCAATGCACGATGTGCGCTGTCGAGTTTTGCCAGTTTTTCTTCACTTTGTTTTAGTTTCTTGGGTGCTGTGCAAGAAAACATTACTGCCGATGCCAGTCCGATAAACATGATGTGCGTTAGCTTCATAAATTCTAATTTGAACGTTTAGTTGTTGATATAATGGATTGTTGGCAAAACTATTTATAATAGGCTTAAGAATGCGTTAAGGAAAATAAAAAATCGCTAAAGCATACATAAACTACTGATTATCAGTTGTTTCGCTTTCTTAAAATTTTACTCCTACTGTCAGTGCTATATTGTTCATACTGTAGTCAGTAGTATACCTTGGTACTGTAGACATTGGGCTAGATACCACGTAGTTATAATCAATAGAGTAGGGCGCAGCCTGCACCTGATAAGCGCTATGCACAAAACCCAAGTCGGCAAAAAAACCATTGGTGCCACGGAAACCCAATCCACCACTAAAGTCCATACGCTCACCACCCACGCCGCTAGCTTTGTATGGGTTGCTATAATACCCAAATCCCGCCCTAAGCATAAAATATTTTGTTAGAATTGCTTCGGCACCTATACGTACATTCGATGTTCCTTGATACGTATTTTTGATACTTCTGTTCATAGCCTGCTCTTGTTGTTCGTAGTTGTTCCCATATCCGTCTCCCACAGGATATATAAAACTCATAGAGTTGTAGCCTATATATTCATAATCGAGGGTGATAAAGCCTTTTCCCTTCATTATATAAGAACCACTCAGAATACCACGCCAAGGCGATACAAAACTGTAGTCAAACCTATTTGAGGCTAGTACTCCATTTTCTACAGTGGCAACTGTAGTGGTATTTCCTGAATTCGAAATGATACTTGGGGTGTACGTCTCATTAAGCGCATATACCGTAGGTGTGTGGAATGCGCCACCTATTCTTATGTTGTTATTGACCTTGTATATCGCACCTAGTTTTAGGTTCACACCAGTTCCAGTTACTTTCAAGTGCTGGGTGTAGTTAAAGTAGTTAAATTTGTAAGGGTTGTCAGCTGTATTGTTGACAGCTAACGACTCACTGAAAGTAGAGGTAATGTCATATTTTACAGATGGTATGCCTAGTGTAGCACCTACCATTAGTTGTTCCTGGTAGTTGCCTCCCAGCGATATCGCGTATTCATTTATCCTGCCTCTTTCCTTTACAAATTTGTCTTGTCTTATGCCTCCCGATACGGGTGCTATTGAGTAATATTCACCATTGGTGTTAACATTAAGCAAGTATGCTTGATAGCCTATATAGCCCGGTACACTAAGTGGAGTTTTGCTACTGGCATCATTAGGATATTGATTAGCATCTGCTTCAAATGCTTGTGTAGCAGAGTTGCTGTAATTATTACCTGCAAAAGCATAGTTTCTATTAAAATCTGCTACTCGATTCATGCCAAAAGCAAATGATACTGCTTTCCAGCTTCTTCTGTCATATCTTTTGCCCTTTGGCGCATCTGTAAACACCATGCCAAAGTTGTTGAAATTAAACCGCACATTGTTGTCAGATGTTATTTCACCCAGATAACTAGTATTGGTACTATTCATCCGCAATGTAGGTGTAAGCGTAAGCTCTGAACTGCGGTAAACTCCCAATCCTGCGGGGTTTACACTAGCACTGCTAAAGTCGCCACCTATAGATCCTAGTGCATTGCCAAAACCCATAGACCGGGCTGTACCCTGCACCGTAAGGTTAGACATGTTGTAAGCTAAGTTTAAATCTTGTGCATGTGCTACTATATTTCCTAAGCTTAATGCAGGAAGTAGTATCATTGATTTGTGAAAACGCATATGTAGTAATTATGGATTATTAATGAATGGTGTGTGTCACTGTTTAGGTATTGGGTAATGTGATATTGCTGTAAATAATTGCAAAAACCATACCTAAAATACTGTTTACACTTAAAAGGCATCGTTACCACGGTAACAATGCCTTTTTTATATTTTTATTAACGAGGCTACCTTCTGCCGCCGCCACCACCTCCGCTAGGACTGGGGCTACTACTGCCGCCGCCTCCACCGCCTCGAATAGAGCCTCCTCCACCGCCACCAAAAGAGCCGCCGCCTCTGCTAGGGCTACCACCGCCTCCTTGGTAGGAACCGCCTCCATTACCTATGCTTCTACTGCCGCCACCGTAGTTACTGCCTCCGTTATACCCTCTGTTTATAGCACCGCCAGGTGAGCCACCGCGGTTTACATCGGTACGTATACCTCTTCCTGTAGACGCTGGGTTATTACTTACAGCACCAGTAGTGGCATTGTTAAAGAACCTGCGTACTCCGCTACCCTGAGATTGACTGTAGTTTTGAGACTGACCGTTAGTTGTTCTGCTACCGCCCCAGAAGTTACCTCTTTGGCTACGGGCGTTATTTCCCTGATAGTTTTGATTGTATCCTTGTTGGCTTGTGCGCTGATTGGGTGCATAGTTGTTTCTACCGCCACCGTTATTCATACCTCTGTAAGCAGTTACACCACTGTTACGCAGTCCCAGTTGGCTTACATTGCTGCCACGGTAGGCACGCACATTGCTTCCGCCGTTGTTGCGTGGGCCATATACAGTGGCTCTGTACGGAGCATTGTAGCGGTCATTGCCAGCATAATAGCCACCACCACCATGGTAGTAGCCACCACCCCAACCATTGTAGCCACCCCAGCCATATCCCCAGCCCGCCCCGCGATACCAACCCCACTGGGCATCCGCTTGAGGAGCCGCGGACGACAGAACGACTGCCACCACCACACCGATCACGGCCAGTGCAAACAACCAGACCAGCCGCGGCTTTGGGGACGAGGCGGAGCTCGACTTTGGA
>CAZRPA010000145.1:0-10203 GCA_964601855.1 uncultured Flavipsychrobacter sp.
AAGAAGAAGAGAGATTTCACGATAAGCCACAGCTTGCTTAGAAAGGTCATCATAGATAACCAATGCTGGACGACCAGTATCGCGGAAGAACTCGCCTATAGCAGCACCCGCAAATGGAGCGTAGAACTGCAGTGGAGCTGGGTCAGATGCAGATGCAGATACGATAGTAGTGTAAGCCATAGCACCAGAATCTTCTAGTGTTTTCATTACACCAGCTACAGTAGATGCTTTCTGACCTATAGCTACATATATACAATATACAGGCTTACCTGCAGTGAAGAATTCTTTTTGGTTGATGATAGTATCTATACAGATAGCTGTTTTACCAGTCTGACGGTCACCAATAACCAACTCGCGCTGACCACGACCAATTGGAATCATTGCATCTATCGCTTTGATACCTGTTTGAAGTGGTTCTTTTACTGGCTCACGAAAGATAACACCCGGTGCTTTACGCTCCAGTGGCATTTCGTACAATTCACCTTTTATAGGTCCTTTACCATCTATTGGCTCACCCAGTGTGTTTACCACACGGCCCACAGTACCTTCACCCACTTTTATAGAGGCAATCTTGTTGGTACGGCGCACTTTGTCGCCTTCGCGTATGCCGGCAGAATCGCCCATAAGTACCACACCCACATTATCCTCTTCTAGGTTAAGTGCTATGGCTTTTACGCCATTGGTAAACTCTACTAGCTCACCCTGACGTACTCCGGTAAGACCATATACACGGGCTATACCATCGCCTATCTGTAATACGGTACCTACTTCTTCGAGGCTGGCACCGCCGTCTACCTGAGCCAGTTGCTGGCGCAAAATCGCCGATATTTCATCCGGTTTAATACTAACCATATACTTATTTATTCAAGAGTTAAAATTCAATAATCTTTATACTGTGGCTGTAGTACTTACAGCACTATACTAATACAATTTTGCAACGTATGACTGATCTATAATAGTAGAACGAACATCGTTGAGGTATTTTTTCACACTACCGTCAAACAGTTGGTCTTCTACCTCCAGCACAAAACCACCTATCAGGCTTTCGTCTACAGCTGTTTCAAGGTTCATTGAGTCATTAGGCATAAAGGTTGCCACCTTTGCAGTGATACTGTTTTTAACAGCGTCAGATACTGGTGCAGCAGTGGTCAGTTTTACAGTGCGTATGTGTTTCAGCAGATTGTACTGAGTAATAAATGCCTTAGCAATTTCGGGTAAGTTCTGCTCACGACCTTTATTAACTAGTAGTGTTATGAACCCCTTTGTGAGTACACTCAATTCCTGACTGGCTAGTACAGCAAAGATAACCCCTAGTTTTTTGTCGCCTTTTATTACAGGGCTCTGCAACATCATTTCAAATTCTGGGCTGATAGTACAAACATAGCTCATGTTACGCATATCTGTTAGCGTAGCTTCAAGGCTGTTTTGTTCGATAGCAAGGTCTAAAATGGACTTAGCATATCTTGTCGCAAGACGGGGATTTCGCATATCTTTTTAATCAGTTTACCTCAGTATGGTCACTCACATGTAGTGAGGTTGTGTTTATTGTTTCAGTTACTATCTGTGGCCATCGGCCATAGAGTAGTATTAGTTAAGTCTGATGTCTTCAGACAGCATTTGCATGTATGCTTCCTGGCCTTCAGCTGCACTCAGTTGCTTGCGCAGTATTTTGCCAGCTACAGCTACGGCTAGGCTACCTATTTCGTTTTTCACTTCGGTAAGTGCTGCCATTTTCTGCTGTTGTATCTGCTGCTGAGCATCTATTATTATTTTATTAGCTTCAGCTTTAGCTTGTTCTTTAGCCTCATTAATGATACGATCTTTCATTTCTTTAGCTTCCTTCAGCATCAGTGTGCGCTCTTCACGAGCCTGAGCCATGAGTTTTTCGTTCTCACTTTTCAGTTGTGTCATTTCACCTTTCACGCGCTCAGCAGTTGCTATAGAGTCTGCTATACTTTTTTCACGATCGCCCAGAGAGCTCAGTATTGGGCCCCAGGCAAACTTGCGAAGAATAAAAAACAAAGCCAAAAACGCAATGAGCGTCCAGAAAAATAGACCGAGTTCCGGGGTCAGCAAATCCATTGTTGATGATTTACCCCCTGCCCATTAGTTGTAAGCAGGAGAAAGTTATATAAATTGATACTACTTATTTCAAATTGCTACTGCTACTCACTGTAGCGTCGCAAAAACTGTTGATGTAAAAATAACTGCATCTTCGGCCCTATGCGTCAGATGCAGTTAAGATTCGTGATGACTACTTAACGAAGATAGCGAGGATACCTGCGATAACCGCAAATAGAGCCACACCCTCTACGAAGGCAGCAGTCAAAATCATGTTAGCGCGGATGTCGCTAGAAGCTTCTGGTTGACGTGAGATAGACTCTACCGCACCTTTACCAATCTGGCCGATACCAACACCTGCAGCCAAAGCTGCGATACCTGCACCAATTGCTCCACCAGCTTTAGCCAGTTCGCCGCCTTCCAACATAATTGTGTTCAATAATACTGACATGTTATTATGGTTTTTGATTAAAAAAAAACTCTCTTTTATAATTACCCTTCGCAGGGAATTTGTATTGTCTTTAAATACTACTCCATTACAGCTTAGTGTGCAGCAGCCTCGCTATGTCCATGACCTTCTTCATGACCATGACCCTCTTCTATTGCCTGACCTATAAACACTGCTGTAAGATTAGTGAATATGAACGCCTGAATAGCTGCTACCAGCAACTCTAGCGTAAACATGAACAAGGAGAAACCAAGCGATACAGGCACAAAACCCACACCAGCCGCCTTGCTCAGTGCACCAAAGATGAATATCATAGATACCACACACAATATTACTATGTGACCCGCCAATATATTAGCAAACAAACGTATAGTAAGTGCTACTGGCTTAATGAACAACGAAATGATTTCGATAGGTACTAACAGGAACTTGATACCTGTAGGCACGCCCGGAGGATTGAGCAAGTGACCCCAGAAATGTTTGTTGGCTCTAATCAGCAACACCACAAACGATACCAATGATAGGCACAACGTTACTGCAATATTACCAGTAAGGTTGGCACCACCTGGCAACAGCCCCAATAAGTTATTGACCCAGATAAAGAAGAATACGGTAAGCATCATAGGCATGTACTTCATGTACTTATGACCCAGATTTGGTTTTGCTACTTCGTCTCTTATAAAGATGATCGCTATTTCTAGCGCATTCTGAAAACCAGTAGGAGCCTTGATAGCAGAGGTATTGTATTTTTTAGCAGCAGATGTCATCAACCATAGTATGATGATAACACTGATCAACATCGAAATAACATTTTTGGTCAGAGAAAAATCATAAACCACAGAGCCATCTTCAGCTTTTATCTTCTCCTTCATGTTTTTTTCTACATACAGACCATTATAGGTAGTGTGGCTTATCTTATTGCCATTGGCATCCATGTACCAGCCACCATGATGAAACTTACTGAACGAAAACACCTGCAGACCCTTACCCGGCTGATAAACAATAACAGGCAGTGGTATAGCTACCTCAGTCTCATGACCATCCGCACCCTTCATGCTAAAAAAGTGCCACTCATGCGAATCTGATACGTGCCCAAAGACAAGTTCTGTTATGTTAATTCCTTCTTTTTTTTCTTCATGACCCGCCTCATGACCTTCTGCAGCCGCTACAGCGTGTGTTTCTTCGCCTTGTGCAAACGAAGAAAACGAAGAGCCAGAAAGCCCGAAAACCAATATCAATAAGGGAAACAGACGTTTTAAGTACATTACTGTTCTGAAATTTTGTGCAAAGATATAGGTTTTGGTATCAAAAAAACTATTTTCGGTACAAAAACAATGAACGTATTTTAATGATACATCATGAATGACAACTACGGCACAAAAATAACAAAATACTTATGTATACAGTGCTATTACTTTTATTATTTCATTAGCAGCACCAATGAACGCACTATAATTTGTCAATCTCTAAGATTAGGAAGGCCACTTAAACCCAAAACAACTATCTACCATAACAGCAGACTATCTCTAAGTACTAACTGCTATCTACTCTAAAAACAACTATCTACTATAATCGCCCACCAACAAAATGTCTATCTACTAAGTACTATAAACTACTTCCTAAAAAATAACTATCTACTCAGAAAACGACTATCTACTAAGTACTATCAACTATCTACTATAAAAGCCCCACCAACAAAATGTCTATCTACTAACTACTAACGACTATCTACTCAGAAAACGACTATTTGAAAACATTGTACTTGATAATACAATACAGCGCCCTGAAAGCATCCTTCATACCTATTTTTTTACCCTCTTCATACGTGCGCCCGTAGTACGATATACCCACCTCATAGATACGCACCTTGGGTATGCGCGATATTTTGGCAGTCACCTCAGGCTCAAACCCAAAACGTTTTTCCTCCAGCTTTATACCCTGTATCATCTCTCTGCGAAAAACCTTGTAGCACGTTTCCATATCCGTCAGGTTCAGGTTCGTAAACATGTTCGATGCTGTAGTCAGCCATCTATTACCTATCGAGTGCCAGAAGAACAATATCCTGTGCGGCTTACCACCTATAAACCTCGATCCATATACCACATCCGCAAAGTCGTTCAGTATCGGTCTCAGCAGTATGTTATATTCTTCCGGGTCATACTCTAGGTCAGCATCCTGTATTATCACGTAGTCGCCAGTAGCCTTAGCTATGCCCGTATGCAATGCAGCACCCTTACCCTGGTTCACCTCATGTTTGTAGTAGCTTATGGGCAGCTCTGGGTTGGCAGCCTTATATGCCATTATAGCCTCCTCCGTATTGTCGCGCGAGCAATCATTCACAATGATTACCTCTTTTTTCATGCCATGTACCAGCTCCACAGCCTTCACCTTATTCAGTATTCGGTGAATCGTAGGACCTTCGTTGTAAGCAGGAATAACTATAGAAAGTACGCTCATAATGCAAAATACTAAGTAATCCTGCTAAGAGTAGGGGCAACAAAAATAGATAGTACTAAGTAGAAAGCCAAAAGTGAAGAAAACTAAAATGTGACTTGTGAGGATAAGTTAAGTAAATAAGATTGCTATGCTCCTAGCTCCACCACTACTAGCAGCGGGCATTGCATCGCACTCTTGTACTTGCGGGGAAGGGAGGGGGCTTTGTACTTATTATGTTGTAGAGTTATTTAACCATATTTCGAATCCCCATACCTCGCTTATAAGACAGAAACCGTCGCTCAGCGTGGGTTTTATATTTCGAGAAGCATCCCTTCTGCTTCAGTGCCTATTTGTCCGTCTCAGAAGTAAGCGCCACGCTTACGAAAAAATTTGTGGATATCTTAATCACCACCACCATCCATATTGCCGCAAATTGGCGCACTTTTTGCGGCATTGGTAACGCATAATCTAACTATTCAAATCCCCAATCTTACCTGTATGTAACGGGTTTGCTGCGGTTCGATGTTTGTAACGCTCAAAAGTCAAATAGTATCCATTGGTTTAAAACTATTTGGCTCAAATAACAGCATGTAAGCACCGTGTGAAAAATGCCAAATTTAATATTGTGGATATCTTAATCGCCCCTACCAAACTCATTATCGCAGTATTTAGTTTTAAATCCGGGTCACTAACAGTTAGTTGTACTCAAAATTTTTATCTTTCACATGTGGCATTGCAGATAAACCTAATAAAGTAAAGGATATTAATGATACAACTGTTTGTAATCAACGATTAGTTCTTATATTGCAGTTTCAAAATATTATAAATACCCTTGCCGTGAAAAATATATACAAGTTGACTATTTTTATACTCATCGCTCTGCGTTTGAGCTTGCCTAATTTGAGTGCGCAAACAGTAGTTTATACAAATGACTTTCCGGGCACTGTTGGCTTGTTACCTATTCCATTCGGTTCCCCCGACTGCCCTCCAGCAAGTACATTTAGTGGTGGGTCTGCTGGTTTCCTGTCGGGTGTTCATTGTGGCGGGTTTGCAAATGGAACTACTGTACCACTTACGCCTAACCAGTTGGCGGTATGGGCATCCAATGGTTCAGCAAGCTCAATTGAGCGTTATGCGTTAATATATCCACCACTAGCACCATATCTCGCCCCATTTAACTCTACTTTTTCATTAAATACTGAGTTGGTAACGTGGACGTTCAATATGAGAACGAGTACAGCTGTAACTGGGTTTGGGTCATCGCAGAATATGGCGGCATTAGTGCTGGCTACTAATGTCAACATGTACCGCAGTTCAGGGAATGGCTATGCTATTGTTTTCAATCCTTCATTGCCACGTGGGTTTCAGCTAATTAGGTTCAATGCTGGGCTTTTGGGCACCATAACACCTATTATATCATCACCTGCCGTATTGTCTTCCCCAACCAATTATGCAAGTATAAGACTTGTTTATCAGCAATCAATAGACCAATGGACTTTGTATGTACGTGACGATGGCCCAACCGCATTTGCAGACCCATCCACAGGAGTTACTGTAGCCGCAGGAAGCGGAATCGATGGCACATTTACCTCAACCCCGATGAGCAGATTTGGTTTTTATGGAAACTACAGGGTACTAGGTTCTGGCCCACAAGCACAATTTGCTTACTTTGATAACTTTACTGTCTCGATGAACTGCCCCGCAATAGAAAAAGGTGGCCTAAATACATGTATTGGTATGACTACCGCCCTCTCAAACCCCACCCCTGGTGGCACATGGACAAGTGGAACGCCTTCCGTCGCTACTATAGGTTCTTCTTCGGGCATAGTCACAGGCATGTCTGTAGGTACTAGCATTGTCACCTATGTCGAAGGAGGGTGTACTGTCGTAGCAGTTGTTACTGTCAACCCGCTTCCCATTCCCCCTGCCATTACAGGTACGCTCAGCTTGTGCGAAGGCCAAACAACTTCCTTATCCACCCTACCTCCTCCGTCGCCAGGTACTTGGAGCAGCAGCGCAACATCTGTAGCAACGGTAAACCCTACTACAGGCGTTGTCACAGGTATGTCGGGTGGTACCGCAATAATCAGTTTCACCATTCCTTCAGGCTGTTTTTCTACTGCTACTGTTACCGTTACCCCATTACCACCAGCAATAACAGGACCTGCAACATTATGTATAGGTAGCAATACCTTATGGACTAATACCACTGCTGGCGGCAATTGGAGCAGTTCCGACATAACAATAGCGACTGTTGGGGTGTCAACAGGGATAATAACAGGTTTGGTAACAGGTACAGCAACTATTACTTATACCGTAGGTGCAGGTTGCTCTACTACTAGAATTATGACTGTCATTGCTCTACCGCCTCCTATTACGGGCACAGCTTCTCTATGCGAGGGCGCAACCTCTGCGCTATCAAATGCCACATCAGGCGGTAACTGGACAAGTAGTAATACCAGTGTGGCTACTGTAGATATTGCATCAGGTTTGATAACTGGGGTTTTAGCTGGCACAGCTACAATAAGTTACACTGCCCCTGATGGCTGTTTCGCGACGGTGGTAGCTACAGTAGTGCCCATCCCATCAGCCATTACTGGAACCCTTGCCGTATGTGTTGCTGATCAAACCATTCTAAGCAGTTCAACGGGCGGAGGCACATGGGCCAGCGGCGATGTAGCTATAGCCACCGTTATTAGTGGCGGCACCGTCACAGGGGTTTCGGCTGGCACAGTGCACATAACTTATACACAGTTGGGTTGTAGTACTACGGCTATAGTTACCGTCAATGATTTGCCATCGTTTATAGGTGGTCCTGGTTCGGTATGTATCGGGTCCAATATAACGATGACTAATACAACGCCAGGCGGTACTTGGAGCAGCAGCAATACAAGTGTAGCTACAATAAGTGCAGCAGCGGGTATCGTAAGCACAGTTACTACAGGTACCACAACAGTTACGTATAGACTTGCCAGTACAGGATGCTTACGCACACGGACATTAACTGTTAACCCCCTCCCCGGCACAATAACCGGCCCCACAACGCTATGCCCTGCGAGCAGTGTTACTCTAACGTGCTCCCCTTCGGGTGGCACATGGACTAGCGGCAACACAGCCGTAGCTACTATCATATCTACTTCAGGTGTGCTTACAGGAGTGGTCACAGGCACTGCAATAATTTCCTACACATCAACCGTAGGGTGCGTGCGCACAACAGTGGTGACAATATCTTCTGCCCCACCAGCTATAATCACCCCCATAGGAGATACAATATTATGCCCCGGAGATTTTGTGACACTTACATCCAGCGCAGCTCCGGGATTAACGTACGAGTGGTATATAGGGGGAGTGCTTATCCCTACCGCCACCAGCCCCACCCATATAGCCACCGTTGGCGGTAGCTACCAAGTGAAGGTGATTGTGGTTGCAGGTTGCTCCACTATTTCTATCCCTATGGCAGTATCAGTAATACCTCCTACTGCTACTATCACAGTGCCGGGAGGTGTCACTACCACCTGTTCGGGCAGCCCCATTACGCTTAATGCTAATACAGGCATAGGCTTCACTTACCAGTGGAATCTGGGCGGCACACCAATACCTGGCGCTACAGCTAGCACATTCAATGCACTTACCGGAGGCAGCTATACAGTGAGAGTTACCAATGCCTCAGGATGTTGGGCAGAGTCGGCGCCTACAGCAATTGTTGTGAACACCTCCCCCTCCAATGTGGTTACAGTATCAGGTCCATTGACAATTTGTGAAGGTAACAGCGTTACTTTAACCGCAGCTCTGGGTTCAGGTTATACCTACCAATGGTACAATTCTACGGGCGTAATTATAGGTGCAACTTCTAATTCATATACTGCCACATCTTCTGAAAGTTACTATGTGGTGATAACAGACGGAAGCAGTTGCGCTACCACCACGGCAACTATTGTAGTAATGGTGAACCCACTCCCTAATGCGGGCATCACTCTTGCAGGTCCGCGTATCTTCTGCATAGGCGGTAGTGTAGTGCTAAATGCAGTCACTGGCTTTAATTACCAATGGTACAGGAATGGTACTGCTATAAGCGGGGCTGTTTCGTCGGGCTACACAGCAACACTAAGCGGTGGCTACAGGGTAAGGGTAACAGACCCAAGTACAGGCTGCACAGCTATGACTGGGGCAGACACTACAATAGTAGTAGTAGGCACACCGCTCATTACACCGCTTACTCCAGTTAAGTTTTGCTGGGGTGGTAGTTCGCTATTGTCAACCAATTTATCTTATTTGGGCTCCGCACTGGGTTACCAGTGGTACTTCAATAGCGCACTAATACCAGGTGCTACTTCACCTACTTATCTCGCTGCTGTGTCAGGCAGCTACAGTTGCAGCATTACTGTTCCTTCAAGTTGTTCGGCATCCACCCTTAGTGTAGCAGTGACAGAAGTTCCACTTCCCGATCCTCCCATAACTTTTAATGGAATTGTTTTTCAAACAGGCAATTATTATGTTTCGTACCAGTGGTACAAGAATCTGATACCTATATCTGGAGCTACGTCTTACAGCACACCGGCTACAAGTAATGGCAACTACAAGGTAGTTGTAACAGATACTAACGGTTGCCAGTCAGTATCGGCAGTATATTTGCTTAACGGTTGGACGCTTACCAACGAATCAGTTGTGGTAAATGTTAACAGTCAGGACGTAAAGATATTCCCTAACCCCGCAAGCGAAATGGTGTATATAGAGGTATCTACAAATGTGCGCGCAGTAGTAAGTAGTGTAGACGGTAAAACATTGATAGAAAAAGAAAACGCCAAGGAACTATCCATGAAAGGTCTGGCCAATGGTTTATACATTATCACCTTGTTTGACAACAAAGGGCAACAAATATTGGTTCAGAAACTTGTGAAACAATAAGATGTTGTCCCCTTTGGCGCAAGTGTTAATAGCCAGATTTGGCACAAGTGTTTTTCACTTGGTCTAACTATCGGCAAGTCTTTTTCACTTGCGTAAAATTCACATCCCAAAATGTGGATATCTTAAACGCTGCCACCACCCCAATTGACCCACATTGGCGCACTTTTTGCGGCATCAGTTGAGCATAGTCTATTTATCCATTACCATATAAACCCCAATCATTAATATGTCAGCAATTCATTTTTCTAAGCACCAAAGCACAACAAAAGTTTGTATCAACAACCCTAACCACTACCGGCAAATGCATGCAAACCAGCAAATAGCAATAGTATTGATAATCAACCACTTATCTA
>CAZRPA010000146.1:0-10120 GCA_964601855.1 uncultured Flavipsychrobacter sp.
CTCTGGGTTGTGCGTGCGGTCCATACCTTCGTTTCGGAAGTTGCGGCTGAACTCGTACACCCAGTCAAAACCACCTACTATCAGTCTTTTTAGGTACAGTTCGTTAGCAATACGCAAATACAACGGAATATCCAGCGCATTGTGGTGCGTCATGAACGGACGAGCTGTTGCGCCTCCGGGTATGCTCTGCAACACAGGTGTGTCTACCTCCAGTGCGCCACGCTCATTGAGGAATGTGCGGATGGCATTTTTCATTTTTGTGATCTTCACAAACGTATCGCGAACGCCTGGATTGACAATGAGGTCGGCATAACGCTGACGGTATTTGAATTCCAGATCTGTAACGGCATCAAATTGCTCGCCATCTTTTTCCTTTACGATAGGTAATGGGTGCAGACTTTTTGACAGCAAAATGAATGAAGAAACGTGTACTGAGGTTTCTCCGGTTTTGGTAGTAAACACATAACCCTTAATGCCTATAATGTCGCCAATGTCCAACAGTTTTTTCCAAACTATATCGTACATAGTTTTATCTTCATCAGGGCATATTTCATCACGCTTTATGTATATCTGAATACGAGAAGAGCTATCCTGAATAACAGCAAAGTTTGCTTTACCCATATCTCTCACGCTCATAATGCGCCCAGCAAGAGATACCGATTTAAAGTTTTCGGCTGTTTGCTCATTATAGTTTTCCTTTATTTCTTTGGCTGTATGTGTCACATCATACAATGGGGCGGGGTAGGGGTCAATACCTAACTCCAGCAGTTCCCGCAGTTTTTCGCGGCGTACTAGTTCCTGTTCGCTCAATGTTGCTTGCATAGTTGCAAAAATATGCTTTTTGTGGTTGGATTTTGTATGTATTGTGTAGTGTAGAATGTCAATTTGGCTACTTTTTACAGTAATATCATAGTGTAAATGAGTTTCAAATTTTAGGCTTTAGTATCAAGCTTTTATATAATGGTTTAGTCAATAACTGATGCTTTGCAGAATTGCAAGAAAATAGTAGTAGTAAATTAACTTTGATTTTTGTATATTGTAATACAGGCATGTGACATATACTCTTAATTCCTTACGGATCATAATGTTGCTTAAAAAATTATATCGTTAATTCTGATACTGCTATTACTGTACATTGGTATTATAAGGTGATATTTGCACCACAATCGTAGACAAATTGCTTCTGCAATTTTTATGCGGAATAATGATAAATAGCAGATAAATGAAAATAGGAATAGTTTGTTATCCTACGTTTGGCGGTAGTGGGGTTTTGGCTACTGAACTTGGAATAGCTTTGTCAGACAAGGGATATGAGGTGCATTTTATAACCTACGAACAACCTGTAAGGCTAACACAGGGTTTTCATCCTAACATTTATTTTCATGAAGTAAAAGTACCCACTTATCCATTATTTGATTTTCCGCCATACGAAACAGCTTTGGCTAGTGCCATGGTTAACGTGATAGTGAATCAACAACTAGATATTTTGCACCTGCATTACGCTATTCCACACGCTTCTGCTGCTTATTTTGCCAGGCAAATATTGAAAAAATCGGGTAAGGATATACCCTTTATCACTACACTACATGGCACTGACATAACACTAGTGGGGCGCGATGCTACGTACGAGCCAGTAGTTACCTTTTCTATCAATGAATCTGATGCTATAACGGCTGTATCAGACAGCCTGAAAAAAGAAACGCTCGATTCGTTCAATATAGAAAAAGAAATACACGTAATACCAAATTTTGTAGACGTAAAGCGTTTTCATCATACCGACAAAAACCATTTCAAACAAATGTTGGCTCCTGATGGGGAGCGCATATTAGTGCACGTATCTAACTTTAGAAGTGTAAAACGAGTGCCCGATGTTATCAAAATTTTTGCTGAAGTGAAAAAAGTAATTCCTGCCAAACTGTTGATGATAGGAGATGGACCTGAACGACAAAACGCTGAAGAAATGGCTAGGGCAATGGGGCTGTATAGTGATGTAAGATTTCTAGGTAAGCAAGAACAGATAAATGAGATATTGAGTATTTCTGATTTGTTTCTTTTGCCTTCAGCTACAGAAAGTTTTGGATTGTCTGCGCTTGAGGCTATGGCATGCAGTGTACCTGTTGTATCTACCAATGCAGGCGGATTGCCCGAGATAAACGTAGATGGTAAAACAGGTTATCTGTCTGATGTGGGCGATACAGATGCTATGGCGGCAAATGCTATACATATTCTTAGCGACGATGAAAGATTGTTGCATTTCAAAAAAGCAGCCATAGCACATGCACGCAAGTTTGAAAAACAACACATCATACCACAGTATGAGCAGCTATACACACAGGTGATAAATGACTACGCCCAATACAAGAACAACAGAAAATGTAGCTAATCATGGCCTTTTGGCGCATAAGCTGTTATATGCTTCATTTGCCCTTTGATACCTTCTTTGCAATGCATTACGTAGGTCTTCGCATGGGCTTTGACCAGCCTGATATTTAATCATTCCTCTGAAGTAGTATGCTTCGCCGCTAGATGGTTGTAGCAGAATAGCCATATCAAAGTCGCCAGTGGCGAGACTGTATTGTTTCATTTTTCCGAAGGCAATGCCCCTTCTTATGTAAAACAAGGGTTCGTTGCTGTCGATTTCTACTGCTTTATTGTAATACTCCAAGGCTGTTTTCGTATCTCCTTTGCGATCCAAACAATCGCCTTTTATGCATAATGCTCTAGCATTATTGGGCTGCAATTTTAAAACTTGTTCTACATCAGCTAAGGCTAAATCTGTATTACCAGTAGCCTGATGCAATACTGCTCTTGAGAAATAAGCTTTTGGGTAACCACTGATGGCTATACTTTTATCAAAAGCTTCAAGTGCTTCCATTGCTTTTCCTTGTCTTAGGTGTAACGTGCCTTTATTGTACCATGCTTTGTAATTGTCAGGGTCTAGTCTCACAGCCTTACTCAGGTGTATTTCGGCACTAGGCATGTCTCCGTTTTTCAGGTACATAGCTCCAACGCTATATTCTGCCACTGCCGACTCGGGATAAGAAAGCAGCAATGAGTTGAAAAAAGTGGTATCAGACATCCACGCTTCGTTTCTTATAAATGTAGATACCAGCAATGCTAAGCCTACAGCAGATGTGAGTATAGTGAGCCTTTGTGGAGAGCCAGTTTTTAGTAATTGCTGAATACCAAACAAAATGGGAACAATAATGCCGATACAGGAAACATACAAATACCTATCTGCCATAATAGCTTCGCCAAATGAAAGGAGCTGAAGCAAGAAAATGATATTAGCAGTAAAAAACACAATGCCCCCTAGTACATACCGCCATTTGTTTTTGTAGGCCCAATAAGCAAGACCCATAATGCCTAGGGTGACAATAGCCAATACAATCTGTATCCATCCTATAGCCTCAGGGTAAGGATAAATTGCGGCTAACTTAATGGGTAGTAGAAAATGTACAATGTATCCACTGTATGCATAAGCAGCATACAGTATTATTTCTGTAATGCTATGCTGTGTGTGAACATCCATAAACTTGCCACTCTGCTGAGCTATAATAGCCACATATCCTACTATAGCTGCAAGGAGAAAAAGTGGAATTTTTTCTGTAATTATTTTACTTGATTTGTGTCTGTGGAGCCAAATGTCTATTGCAAACAAACTAAGAGGCAAGGAAACCGATGTTCCCTTTGACAGCATAGCCGCTGCACCACAAATGGTGAAAACAATCATCCCAGTTACGCTAGGGCGGGTGGTATATTTGATGTATTGCAACAGTGCTGTAAAGAAAAACAAAGCACTAAGTAATGTTTTTCGTTCGGCTATCCACGACACACTTTCTGTATGCACAGGATGAAGCGCAAAGATTAAAGCCCCCAAAAGTGCTATGCGCTCTGAAATGTGTATTTTCTTGAAAATTGTAAAAACCAGCACTGCGTTGATACTATGAAGTACTACACTGGTTATATGATATACTAATGGCGATGTGCCACCCAACAAATAATCTATGCTATAAGAAAGCATAGTAAGCGGATGGTAATTACCCACATAAAAGCTTGAAAACCAAAGTTTTAAATTTGCGAGACTAATATTAGTGATGTCGGCATTTTTGGTCACATATTCGGCATCGTCCCATGACAAAAAACTAGCATTGTATAGCCTAGAGTAGGCTGCAATCGCGGCTAGAGAAATGATAAGGAGAAAAGGTAGGTTATTTTTAAAGCTTTGTTTTTGGTGGTTGGTCATTTAATAGCTCATTGAATAATAAGGTAAATAAGTAGTTCGGAAGAAAGGGTGAAAACTGTAATACAATAGTAGCATATGCTAAGTACTATGACTACAATTTCCAATCAATTGGTTTTTCTCCATTTTCTAGCAACCAATGATTTGTTTTTCTGAAATTACCACAACCAAAGAAACCATTGTATGCCGATAGGGGAGAAGGATGGGCAGCTTTTAGTATTTTATGTTTGTTTCCATCTATAAGTTGTTCTTTGTTTTGTGCAAATTTTCCCCATAGCAAAAAGACCACATGCTCTTTTGTAGTCGATATTTTTCTTATAACTTCATCTGTAAACAGGTGCCATCCTACCTGACTATGCGACATAGGTTTGTTGGCCTCTACTGTTAAAGATGCATTGAGCAACAGCACACCTTGCTCGGCCCATTTTTGTAGGTTGCTTTTGCCAGACAAGTTGATGTCCAGATCGCTTTGTATTTCCTTGAAGATATTCATTAACGATGGTGGAGCTGGAAAGCCATCAGGCACAGAAAAAGACAATCCATGAGCCTGGCCAGGATTGTGATATGGGTCTTGGCCTATTATTACAACTTTTACATTGGCATATGGTGTGTATTCAAATGCACTGAATATTTGCTTTCCGGGAGGATAAATTGTTTTCCCGGCTTCTTTTTCAGTTTTCAGGAAGGTTACAATTTTCGAAAAGTATTCTTTTTCAAATTCCTCGCTCAGTTGTTCTTTCCAGCTTTGTTCTATGGCTACCTGCATTTGATGATTGTTGTAGAATGTAAAATTACAAATTGCGAGATTACACTACTGCTATTTGTTTGGGTAAAAGAAGTGTAGATTTAATTATTATCGTTAGTAATGGCATTGTAATTTCTACAATTAATTATTAAGTAATTTTGTTGATTGACTCAGATATTGGTACAAACTTTTGGGTAATGCCAACAAATTTACTTCAGACGGTGTCATAAAAGTTTCAGCAATTACTACATATAGGGAGGTTATTCTAAAAGTAAGAGACAGTGGTGTAGGTATGACCCACGAGGTTATGGAGTCACTTTAGCACCGTACGTGGTCTACCAATACCCTAGGTGCCAACCATGAAAAGGGTAGTGGTCTAGGGTTAAGACTGATATATGAATACTTGTCAGGTATAAAAGGCAGCTTAATTTTCGAAAGTGTGCAGGGTGAAGGAACAACTGTAACTGTTACTTTTCCATTACTACAGTCATAGAACGTGGATTACTTTAGTGTAGATTTTAGCAACTTTGAGGGCAATCGTAACCAGTTGATGTTGTGCAGATGTAGCGTGAAGGAGATGCTTTTTGCAAATACCTTTTTGTTGCCATGGGTATTACTAAGGTAATCTCTGAAATCGTTACTCATCAGTACTGGGAAGTAAAAGCTCACTATGTTAGAGAAATAGGCCTCTACTCCGGCATCGTACAGGGTCAAAGTACTTTTTATGTTGTTGAAACCTGGAGATGGATTGGGTATTAGTCCCGCATCTATAAACAACCTGAAAGGAAGCTTGCCGAGTGGCAAGTCGGTTTTGAAATTTACTGTGGCCATCCAGTTGTCTGTGCGGTATACACCATTAAACACAGGCACCTTAAAGCCCCCTTCTTGCATGGTAGATATTTGCTGACCTGCCAGTGTAGCGTTATCATTTCTGCCGCGGTAGGTGCCATCATACAAGTAATCATTTATGCCACTATATGTAGCGTTGAGCCAATAACGTTGGGTTGTTGATGGATCGTCATTAAAAGAAAAGAACTTGCCAAAATAGCCTCTTAAATATATTGCTTTGCCTGGTTTGTTGTAGTCTATTTTTATGTTGCCTACTAGGTTAAGTTTTGCAAAATTGTTGTTGGCATGAGCTTCGGCTGAGTAGCTAAACGGATTGTAGGTTCTGTCATTACGATGCATGTACCTAATACCTACGTATGTGTTTTGTTGGTTGTTAAGTACAGGTACAGATAGAGAATCTATTCCTTTAATTATTAAATCTTCTGTAATGTTATATTCTTTTAGTTCTATGAGTCTGGAGACAGTGCTATGTGGGTCTGATTGATGTAAAGTGAATTGTATAGAAGGCGCAACTTTTATATACCGTGCAAACAAAGGTTTTTGGAGGTTAGTATTGGTTTTGTTGTTATGAAAAGTTTTTGCATCTACAGTCAGATATATGTCCCTGAATACTTTTGTAGGATGCCATGTATAACCTACAGATGCTACTCCGTTTAGTGTTTCATTATTAAATGAAAATAGTGGCGCTATTACAAAAGCAAATCTGTTTTCGGGTATTGTAAGATTATGCAGTGTAATACCTGCCATTACACCATCATATTTGTTGTTGCCAAATGCGGGTAGTATGAATATTTTATCTTTGTCTGATCTATTTACGCCAATAACTGGTTTTACCTTAAGCCCGAAATGGTGGAACAATGCTCCAGGACGGTAAACATTGTTAGTAGATTTGGCATCTGGAATTACGTCATCTACCCTCAGTCTGTTCCAGTAGCTGGTAGCTAGTGTTACTTTTGTGCTGCCTTTGAATGGTGGTGTCCATACACTACCCGTGATGCTATCGTTGCGATAGGCTGTCAGCAGCATAGGAGCAGCAATATCAGATTTGTTTTTCACTCTTACTACTGTGCTATCATTTGTCCGTTTTGCCTTAGTTATTTTATAATCTATTTTTTTTTCTGTGTTTAATGCCCCATCAAAAAACCAGCTAATAGGTTTTGTGGAATTTTCCTCCATTATGGCTCTGAAATCCTCGGGTTGTGGGTGACGAAAACACCATTTATCGAAATATTTTTTCATAGCTACCCCAAACTCTTCTTCGCCCATATACGCTTCAAGCCATTGTAGCATGAGGGTGGTTTTATAATAAACATCTACACCATAGTTAATGTCTCTAAAGCGCTCTGAGTGTGAATTGATAGCTTGATCGTCGGCAGTATTAGCTAGTTGGTAATAAATGAGTGATTCATCCAGCGCATTTCTTTTTTTTCTCTTCTTGATTTGGTTAACGGCATCTGTTGTTTTCTGTTCGTAAAAAGTATTTAATCCTTCGTCAAGCCAAGGGTGCGAACGTTCATTACTACCCAGCATACCATAAAACCAATTATGCCCAGCTTCATGTATCACTACTGTGCTCAGTTTGGCACTACCAGCTTTGTCTATAAGCGTAATAGTAGGATATTCCATTCCACCTCCCGATTTCATGTCCCCTAGTACCGCTTTTATGGTATTGTATGGATATGGTCCTACCCATTTGCCATAATGCAAAACGGCGTCTTTGAGATATTTGTTGGCATTTTTCCATTTGTCCTGAAATGATGGTAAAAATGTAGACCATGTTATTACCTGTTTATTATTGCCTGGCGATACTACTGTATCTTTTCTTACAATGTATCTTTTGTCTGCAAACCAGGCAAAATCATGCACATTGTTTTCAGTGAATCGCACTGTTTTAAAACGAACATCACTTACAGGGAAATTATTTTTGTAAAGGGTATCAGCGGGCAATGCAACTACTGATAACGAATCAAGCCATATATTTTCTTCGTTTGTTTCGCAGTTGCCAGTAGCCATCAATATATAGTTGGCTGGCAGTGATATTGTTACATCGTAAGAACCGAATTCGCTATAGAATTCACCCTGATCAAGATAAGATATTGGGTGCCAACCGTTTTTGTCATATACTGCTGGCTTAGGGAACCACTGCGATACATAATATGCTTGTCCAGTATGTCCACTTCTTGAGAAAACTAAGGGTAGCTTCACCCTGAATGGCGTAGAAATATTAATTGATTTTCCTGGCAACAGGGGGGATGATAAGTCTATACGTGCAATGTCCGGAGCGTCAGCGGAGATATAGTGGTCAGTACTTACTCCATTCACTGTAAACTGAAGACTATCTATGTATCCGCGGTCTTCTTTTTTGGAGTAATAGAAATCTGAATTTTTGTTTAGGTCCTTTTGTTTCGCAAAGGGTGTGTAATCATTTTTGTATGCATTTGCCCATAGATGGATGTATATATACTTTAGAGTGTCAGGTGAGTTGTTGGTGTACACCAGTTCTTCATATGCTTGCAGTATGTGGTTATTGTCATCTAATTGCACATCAATTTTGGTAGCTACATGTTGTTGCCAATAGGTTTGTGAGTATGATGAAAAACTGCATAATAAAAGACAAAAAAGCAATATTGGATTCATGGTGCTAAAATACACTAAAAGTAGATAACAAATTTGAATAGCATTTGTGGTAGCTATTGCTTGTTACAATAAAAAAAGAGCTGCAATATTGCAGCTCTTTAATATAAGATTATTTTAAAAAATTAGTCGTTGTTGTTTACTGTTAGGTAACTATTACCGCAGCAGTTTTGATTGTAACGAGCGCGACGGTAAGTGCCGTTTTCTGTTACAAAATTGTTGGTAGAACAACATTTTTTACCTTCTGAGCATGAGCTTTTCTCACTTTTGTCGCAGCAAGATTTTTTGTTTTTTGCATACTGACCATCTGGACCATAGTAGTAAGATTGGTGACCCCAACGAGCATGACGCCATGTTTTTTTGCAGCAATCATCACCTTTGCAGCCATTGTGAGCGCTAGCAGTTAGAGAATTGAACAATGATAAAAATGCTACCAGTAGCATGCCTGTGAAAATCCTAAGTTTCATACAGTAAGTTTTAGTTTAAAAATGTTGAATTTGGTTGCGTGGGATAAAATTAATACAAAAATTGCCAATTCAAAGCCTTTTGTTGAAAATTCATTTTTATTATTTCATCTCTTTTCTCAGTATGTATAATTTAAATATTATTGTGATAATTTAATTAAAGTTGCAGATGGCTATTTGCTACCTGCAACTTTAATTTTTCTTATTGCTGGTACACCAGTCTTACCATTTTGCTGCTACCATCTGCACCATTAAAGCGCAGCATGTACACACCATTTGTAAGACCCGCTGGCAATGAGATATTTGTAGTGCCTGCTTGCGCTTCGTACTGCTGTAGCTGCTTGCCATCTATTGTGTAGATCACTACTTTACCTGCCACATCTGTAGTCAGGTTGATAGCACCAGTTGTAGGGTTAGGTGACACCGTGAACACACTGTTGTCGCCATCAGTACCTTCAGTCATACCTGGGCGAGCACAGGAGTTTACAGTTACCACTGTTACACTTGTACAACCTGCAGCTCTGGTGTAGGTGATGTTTGCAGTACCCACATTGGTACCCGTTACTATACCTGTACTCATGCCTACACTAGCTGTAGAGGAGTTGCTACTGCTCCATGTACCTGCACCTGCTGCATTGCTCAGGGTAGTAGTAGCTGTTCTGCACAAGCTAGCTGTACCACTGTTGGCACCAGGTACAGCATTTACTGTTACCTGTGCTGTAGAAGCACAGCCCATTGCATTAGCGTAGCTGATAGTAGCCAAGCCTGCCGATACACCGGTTACTACACCACCTGCTGTTATTGTAGCTAACGCTGGGGTAGCACTGCTCCATGTACCACCACTTGTGCTGATGGCAAGGGTAGTAGTACCTGCTATACATATGTTTCTCACACCACCACCTATTGGTGCTGGTACCTGATTCACTGTTACTACAGCACTTCTGCTACAGGTTGTAGGTAATGTATATACTATATTCACTACACTAGCTGCACTTGAATTCAGGATTATCGCCGTCACCAAACCAGAAGCAGGATCTACCGATGCTTTAAGCGGGAAGGCGCTAGTCCAAGTACCACCTGCTGGAGAGCTTGTAAGTGTGGCTGTTTCTGTAGGGCACAATGCAACTGGCACTATTACCGAAGGCAATGGATGAACAGTCATGGTTTGTGTTACAAAACAAGTAG
>CAZRPA010000147.1:0-3400 GCA_964601855.1 uncultured Flavipsychrobacter sp.
TACATACACCACCACCACACCAGTTCGCACAGGCACCTACTGCTCCATTTCAGATCTCTACCCCAATCCCACCAGAGAGTGGACCAAAGTAAATATCCATGTACCACTCAGCAGCACACCACCCAAGGTCACCTGTGCCATCACCGATATCAAAGGCACACAAGTGGTCCGTTTCACACAGCCACTCAGCATCGGCAACAATACTATCATGATGCACCTACCACCACTAGCAGCAGGAACCTATATAGTCAGCATCAGCCTTCCCGGTCAGCACACCACTATCCGCAAGCTGCTCATTCACTAGGCACGCATCACATACCACTCCTTGCCCCACACCGCCCATTGGCAGTTGTGGGGCATTATTTTTTAGGGGGTCACCAGCTTTTTGCACTACTAGCATCGGGCTTTGCGTCGCATCTCTTCTACTGGCGGGGCTATTAGGAGCTTTGCACATATTACATCAAGCATCTCCAGCATTTTCCCCCGCCATTTCGTATCTTGTACCAGCACTTGCCTTCTTATGAGCCATCAGCCCAACTGTGACCATATCTCCGATACCCAGCTTGTAGCACTTTTAGCTACAGACACCACCTACCTTAGGTGTGTTAGTGCTCGCACCCGCCAATACTGTTTGCGGTTTATGCAGCGCATGTTTGCAGATACCGACACAAATTTGCTCAACGATGTCTATCACGACGCACTCATAGTCCTTTACGAAAAAGCCAAAGCAGGCAACTTCACACTCACTTCATCTTTACAAACCTACCTCAACTCAGTGTGCCGAAACCAACTGCTACACACACTCAAACATAACGCCAGAGTACAAGAGTTGCCCACCACCCTGCAAGACATCGAAGGCGAGTACGATACCACTATTCACGACTCACTACACACCCCACATCAGGGCATCAACAACGATCGCGTACAGGCAATTGTAAAGAGTTTGGAGCTAATGAAGGGTAAAGGCGACTGTCACGAACTACTATTACTCGTGCATTACCACAACAAATCTATGAAAGACGTAGCCGCTCACTTTGGCTACAAAAACGAACAAATAGCTAGAAACAAAAACTACCTCTGCCGAGAGCAGCTAAAAGCATTGGTATTCAGAACCATGAAGCAACTAAAACCATGAAACACGAAGAAGCAATATTGCAGGAGTTAATGGGCCCAGCACTTGCCCCACTAGCAGCGCACTCGCCGCTGCTAGCCTCCCATATTGCGCATAGCCCGCATTTCTGGTCTAGTTTCAGCCATGCACTCCTTCTGTCACCAGAGCATCTTACTCAGTTTCTCACAGCTTACGACCTGCCCGACCCTACGCAGTATTGGGCACTTTGGGCTGCCCCTCGGGCTCAGTACATCAGTTGGCTAGCACTCAGCCATGTGTCAGGCTCCACCACACCCACAGCCGCCATGCTTATAGCTAATCTACATCCAGAATTTGCAGACGAGGTTAGCTTCCTTACACACATGAATGCCGCTATACTCCTTGCAGGGCGGGCAGCACTCCAGCAAGACCTGCTACAGGCAGCCCAAGAGCCACCCATCAGCAATGCCGATATTGCCCAGGCATACCACACGCTTCAGCAAACCCAAGACAGAGAAAACCTCCGCCACCAACTACAGCAGTGGCAGCTACAAGAAACCACTACAGTGCCACCACCCAGCAAAGGACGTAGCACCATACCACTATTGTTTTTCAGGTTTGCTGCCGCCGCCGCAGTTATTACCGTCGTTACCACAGTGGTGGTCATTGTCCGTCACAGACCGCACACCCAGACCCTACCTGCCGCCCACTATCACCTACCCGACTCCAACATTACTACCGACTCCAACATACCCACTCATACCGACTCCCCAGCCGCTGCCACTATCCCGCAGGCTGCACCAGTGCACGCACCACAGCCCGCTACTGCTACCACCACCACACCCACCACTCATTTGCCTCGCATAGAGCTCAGAGGCACAGTCGTAGATGTCATCACCAATATGCCCATTACAGATGTAGCCGTTACCCTCACAGACGAAAATGGCCAAACGCAGACCTTCCAGTCCACCGATGGCACATTCACGTTCATCTTACCACTACACCACAACTTTGTCGTTACTGGCATCAAAGACAATTACCGCTCAGCACGCCTCACCTTATCCACCATCGATGTCCAAGACACCGACCCCGACGACATCATCCCCGTCACACTCCGCCTCACCAAAGCCCCCTGACGCACCCACTTTCACCAATAAAAAAGAGGCCAAGACCCTTTGGTCTCAGCCCTCTGCATAGTATCACCATCCTCACTTATGTTTATCCTATTGGTTCCACATATCATGTTCCTTGTCAAAAATCATGTTAGCAGCACGTTTACCCTCATGCAGAGCCTCCGTCGCCGTCAGTCCGCTACCAGTGTAGCTTTCACCATATCCACCCGCTATGCCCCCTATACCATTACTCACCTTGGTTATCCTTCCTTCCCATCTCCGTCCCTCCCAAAACTCTACCAATGTAGCGCGTTGCACATCATTGTTAGGGTTCACCGCATCATATCCTGCCAGCACCTCACGTATATGCGGGTAGTACACCCAAAACATAGCCTGCGATCCCCTATACATATTGTCGTCACCATACACATCCCTCACCGGTGCTATACCCACTATCCGCACCACCATACTGCCCGTGTTCCTGTCTATCATCCAGTCCTCTATTACCCTATATTTTGTCACCGTACTAGGGTTAAAGTCCTTATAATACACCTTCATCACTTCCGAGTCATTTATCGGATCTATAAAGTACATAGTATCAGGCTTACCCTTTATCTGTGCATCCAGCTCAGCCGCCGTATACACCGTCGTGAATCTATCATCCGTATTAGCATAGGCAGTTATTTTACCCCTTTTCACAGCATCTATCAGTATCTCTATAAACATCCCCCCACCCGTATGTTCATCCCCAGCATACCCCAGCGCCATATTTTGTTTCTCCAGTATGCTTATTTCCCGCCATACCCTTTTTTTCCACATCAGGTCATTTTCCCTCGTTTTCTGCCAGGGCATAGGCATCGTGCGTCGTTCCTCCTTGCTATACTGTCCATACGTGCCATCAGCAGTTTTCGACCATTGCCAGTCAGCATTTACACCCTGTGTTTCCTTATCCACAGTGCCAGTTTGTGCCATCAAGTTGCCGCCCGACAGCACCATACAAGTAGTCATTACCCTTGCCCAAAATCCGATTGTTGCCATAGTTGTTTCATTTTAGAAAGTGTGAAAAATTGTACATCCCTTCGTACACTTACTATTAATAAAAAAACCACACCGCACGTAACCAAAATTTCTTAAAAATTATTTTCACCCCTCATCACCCATCTTTTTTTTGGGGGATGGTCACCAGCCACAGCACACC
>CAZRPA010000147.1:3410-10045 GCA_964601855.1 uncultured Flavipsychrobacter sp.
GCGGGCTTTGCGTCGCATCTCTTCTACTGGCGGGGCTGGGAGGGGCTTTGCTCAAACCTCGATACACTCAATGCATACTTTCCATTAGGAGGGCAGCTTCTATTTCTGTTCTCGCTACACTTTACACCCCCCTTGCCAGGCAAGGGGGGTGTTTTTCTTCTACATTGCAAAATCGAACCTATATTTGCAGACCTGTACTTATTAAAGAAATCTGCTAAAATGTTTTATATTGAACTCAACTTACTGCAATGGCATTGAATGTCAACATAGATAACGTCACGCTTGAAATTATTTCCACGAGATTGAAAAATGTTGTGAGTCCTTTAGATATTATTAAATGGCTTGCCAATTTCAAAGCTGAAGAAATAGATTTAGCTATCGACATAATCTCAAATTTGACGGTTTACACAACCTATGAAATAGAGGAAATACTAAATGGCAGTTTTCTGTCTCTATTTGATAAAATTGAAAAGGGCAGTCATTTAGTTATTCATCCAATTGGAGAATTTGGCAAGAGTGGTAGTATGATTACTTACCTATTTCAGAAAACTGAATTTTATAAAAACAACAAAGACAGCATAATATTACAGCCCACGATAAACAATTTTGAATTTAAAGAAGAACTTAATTATAGTTTAATTCTGCTTGATGATTTTGTTGGATCTGGAGACACCATAAAAAATTATTATAAGACCAACATTCATAAACTAAGAAGTAATTTTCATGATGTTTTTTTTGTCGGAGTAGCAGGTATGATCAATGGAGTGGAAAAGATAAGTGTGTACTTCGATAAAGTAGAAATACCTCGGGCAAATATCTTCAAAAAATGTTTTTCCAGTACCGGCAGTACATTTGGATATAGAAAATATTATAATCACAGAGATTTAGCTTATAAATATGGTATAAAACTGACAAAAAGTACCAAAGACAAACATAGAAAGAGCGTTTTTCGTGAAGCTTTGGGTTATGAAAATTCACAAGCACTTATCTCATTTGCATACGGAAGTCCCAATAATACGCTACCTATTATTTGGGCTAATAAAAAAAAATGGATCCCTTTAATTCCAAGGTTTTCAATTGACAAGATAAGTACCGCAAGAAATTTCAGAAAAAGTATTTTGTATGAGCTTTCAATTCTTAAAGAATTTGGTAGCGATAACTTACGAGACAATTTTTTCTCATTAAAAATAAAAAAGGGCAGTAGAACGTTTTCATCTGTAAATCGAATTGATTTTTCACTATACGCAATAATAAGATTGTCAAGAGCAGGTTATACTCCAATTTCTATATGTCAAAAACTAGGCATACTTTACAAAGACTATGAAGAGTATTTGAATAATGGAAAGGAAAAAGGTATATTTGAAGAAGAAAACAAACTTTCAATGCTGGGGTTGCTTTTATACAATGATGCAAAAAAATGTATTGAAGCGAGAAAGAAAAGTTTCGAATTTGAATTTAAAGACCTTTATGCAACAAGAGCAATAAAGTATATACCAAAGAGATTCAATGGAAGGTCATAAAGGGCAAGCAATTTCAAGTCCATATATGTTTGAAAGAACATTCAAGGGGCGAGAATGCATGGGTGGTTACCCAAGTTGGACTGAAGCTACTTTTCAACACTTAGTGCACAAAATCCTCCTTCGTGCGGTCTGTGCACTAAATGCTTCGCATAATTTAAACTATGAGTTGCCCTTATGACTTTTCCATTGGATAATATTGACTCAGAAAAAGAGGTAGTATCCCACAGTAGTGAATTTTGGGATGATATAGCGGCTTATTCCACGAAACTTGCCGGTAAGAATCTTCCTGTTATTTTTTCTCTACCCCACTTGTGTTTGTTAGCAGGTGTAAATATTGCAAATGTTGTTAGATTTTGCAGTACGAATCGGATTGCTGATTATAAACGCTTTAAATTAAAAAAGAAAAGAGGCGGTTTTAGAATCATATTAATGCCCAATGATGAAATAAAATACTTGCAACGGTGGATACTTGTTAATATACTTGAAAAAATTCCTTCGCATCAATCATGCAAGGGTTTTGATAAGACGAGTTCAATACTTCAAAATGCTCAACAGCATTTGAAAAAAGAAGCAATTCTAAAAATGGACCTACTCCGTTTTTATGATTCAGTAAACGAAAAGAGAATATATGGAATTTTTAAGCATATAGGGTTTCATCCAAATTTAGCAGTTTCCCTTGCTAAAATTTGTACAATTGTTCCAGATGATTTATTCTATAGTTCTTTTAAGAGTAGTGAATTAGGCTTAAAAGCAATTATCATTAATAGACAAGAAGGAATTCTTGCTCAAGGAGCCCCAACAAGTCCTAAGCTATCTAATCTTATTTCATTTAGGCTTGATAAAAGGTTAACTGGATTGGCGGGGCAACACGGTCTACAGTACTCACGATATGCTGACGATATAACATTTTCCGGATCAGTTGTAGCTTTAAAAAAAGTTAAGAAAATTGTGTGTCGTATTGTTTCGGAAGAAAACTTATTCGTGAATTCTTCGAAAACTAAATTATTAATAAGGGGTAACCCATTTTTTGTAACAGGGTTATCCGTTAATAATGATGTTGTAACCGTTCCAAAAAAACGGAAGATTCTAATTGAACATCATTTATTTCACTGTAGAAAAAATGGAGTTGATGAGCATATGCGAAAAAGCGGCATTACTAGAAAAAATTTTAAAGATTGGCTATTAGGAAATATAGCATTCGTATTTTCAGTAGAAAAAGATTTGGGGCAGCGATATTTTGACGAATTTAATGAAATTCAATGGCCGATCTAAACACTTACGTGTCATTATATAGCAGCAACTTAATAGCCACACTATAAATTTCCTATAAATCATCTCCATTTGGCTTAAGTGTTCAAAGATAAATTTGGCGCGAGTGTTTTTCACTCGTGTCTAACTATCAGCAAGTCTTTTTGACTTGCGTAAAATCCCTTGCTAAGCGTCGTTAACCAAAATCTAGCTCACTGCATCTCTCCTACCACATCACGACGCCAGTCAATCTCCAGATTGATGAAACAATAGGCCCCATCTACTTGCCTTGCCTTACTGTCCAGTTATTCTTTACAGTTTCAGCTATATAAAACGCTCTTTTATCCTCACTATCAAGCCTCAAAAGCAATTTATACTGGCTCCCGCCCAATTGCGAACGCACTGCGTTCGCAATTGGGAACGTGCGATAAAATTGCCTGAAAAGCTCTATCTGCCTTTTAGAAAAACCACTTCCAAGCTCTGGTTCTAATTGTTCAGCTATCAACCTCGTAAGATAGTTACCATAATCTGCCCGATCTTTCCCTTGCTGTTCTTCTTCAAAAATACGCTGCCCTATTTGCCAGTACATCATAGTACGCTCATGATCTACCAGCCTTATAGCTTTATCTTTCGCATTGAAGATGATAGCCTTTATATCAGTAATCACAGATTGGTTGATAATCATTTCCGCCTGTTGTTAGCTTGTAAATTTACTAAACTATAGGGGTAATATTTTGCCTATCATGGTTCCTGTTGTTTCGAAGGGGCAACTGAAACTGCCAGAAATAGTTCTCACCATCATTATGTATTTGCTAAAAAACAACTATTATATACATCAGCCCCAATGGGCAAAATATCATAGACGTGGACAGGGCCTATACAAATTCTTTGTGCAATAGCAGGAGGCAATATTTAGTATTTTTGTAAAAACAACAACTATGAACACAGTAGTCATAGACAACAAATCATATGTAGTATTGCCCGTAGAAAGTTACGAGGCACTACAGAAAAAAGCTGCCTTAAAAACACGTCCAGAAAAAGTACTAACAGTTGAGGAAGCTAAAGCCCTTAGCAAAAAACTGATAAGAAAGTGGGCAGAAGAAGAATAAGTATTAAGGAATCTGTGGCTAATAGTATAGCCCAAGTGGCTTGGTACATAGAGTCGAAAGGACTAGCGAATACAGCAGAGCTTTTCGCTGATGAAGTGTATGATTTTATTTCAAAGATAGCAAACGCACACAAAGAACATCTGCTTTTAAAGCGAAATAGAAGCGGCAGGCATGTGTAATGGGGAAATTGAATTGCGCCAATATTTGGCGATAATTATTCGCTCCGTAAGCGTTGGCGGAACAAGATATAGGTGCATTTTTGAAGTAGTATATTGTTTTGGTGCGGCGACATCGATTCTTTATGTAATTTTTATTACTTTCCACGATACAGATCGTAAAGCCACATTTCATACCCTCCAAATATTAATGAAGCTAAACTGGCGTCTTGCTGCAAGGTTGAAATAAGTTCATTTATATTAATAAAATTTTTTATAGCCGTGTCTATCCTTTCATTTTGAAGCTTAGCTATCCGGTTGCTAATACGACCTAAATTAACCCAATGTTGGTATTTTCCTTTCAAACCTTTACGAAATTCTTTATATAGTTTTCGGGATATAACAAGGCGAGTTCTTCCATCACCAATTGCAGTCAAAAACTCTTCGTTTCTCCTTATAAAGGCAGCAGTAATCAAAATGCTATCTAAATTTTTAGGACGTCTATTTTCATTTGCATATTGTCTAAGAATTGGAACATCTTCGCCAATAGTTGATGCAGCAATCGCATTATAGAAACTATAGTTTTTATGCCCTTCTTCCGCAAACTTTAAACTACCCTCAATATCTATAATTGTGTCTCTAAGATAGTTGAAAGCTAAAATGGGGAAACTTGGTAAACTCGGTATTTTATCAATTAAAAAGTCGAATGCTGAGGAAAAATACTCATCTGTATTCATGAACCATAAAGGGTCATTTTTTTTCAAGCCTTGACCAAAATCTATTTGTTCATAACCAGCATCAGTACTGAGGGCAGTAGGAGAATTTGTTTTCAGGAACAATTCCCTCTGAACTTGTATAAAATGAAAATATATACTTAATGCAATATTTATTTTATCTTCTGATTCATCCGCTTCGTGGTAAATTCCATTTCTAATATTGTGCGTAAAAGCTAAAAGTGCCTCGTCTGTTTCACTCAGAAGTCCCACACTTTTTACAAACTTCAATAACTTGTCGAAATGCTGGCTTGCAGCTTTTTTTATATTACTGTTAGGTTTAGAACCTGATTGTATTGGCAATGGTGAATTAGCTATCTCATATAGTATAATCTCGATTAATTGGTCAAATAGAATAACTGACAACGCTTTCTCCTGCGGCAAAGGAGAGTTCGCAAGTCTTATTGCATTATTAAGTTGTATAAGAGTTCTATTAATTTTGAGCATATAATGTCCACGAGTTTCTACGCAATATAAAAAATTCAGAAGAAATGAATGTTGCCAGTTTAGAAAAAGATGTGCGGCTAAACATTAGAGGGAAAAATAGGCACTAACGAAACAACTGCATTTACGGCGATGTAAAAGTGATTGGCAGAGCTTTAGGCGACAAAATGCTAGTTGTTCCCACTGGCTCCATTTTGTAGCCCAGTAAAGTGCGTTAGCGACCTCGCGCCACACCCCCCAAAAGCCAGTTTTTAACCCACAAAAACACCCCTTCCGGACACCATCGCCAAAACTGGTTAAAAATCGGCTATAACCCGCGCCCAGAGCGGAAACCATTTTTTATGATATACACGTAGCTGTATATGATAGTACGAAAAGCGTATTATCATAGATTCCCAATTTGCTGCTTTCAATATCCCAATTCACCTTTGTGCCATAAACAACAAAAATCCCAAAACTATGACCCTTACAGACCAAAAGAAACAAGCCCTTGACCTCTATGTCAACCAATCCCTCACCCAACAGCAAGTAGCCGATGCAGTCGGAGTATGCGTCCGCACCATCCACAACTGGGTCAAGCAACACGCCTGGGATCGCCTCAGTCTCGCCACCCATCTAGCACCTGCACTTATAGCCGACAATTTCAGCAGCCAGCTAGTCGAGCTACAAAACAGCATTGCCGCTCGCGAGCCTGGCAAACGTTTCCCCACTATCCAAGAAACGGAAATCATGCGGAAACTCACCGTCTGCATAGCCAACACCAAGAAAACCGTCAGCCTGCCACAAGTCACGCAAATGATGCGTATGTTCCGCAGCTTTGTTTTCGACAACCGCACAAAACCTTATGCCCAAGGCGTAGCCGATGTTATCGACGCCTTCCTCGAGGCACGCTCACGTTTCGGCTATGCTCCCTACGAACTAGAATTCGGCGTAGAAAAAATCCAACACGTCGACCCACTCTACAATCCCTATGCCGATACCATAGCCAAAGAAACCACCGAACCCGTATTCTCTAGATTCTTCGATCCCGAAGAGTCCACCCCCGTTACCAACCCCAAAATACATAAGGTTGATACCAGCAAATGGTCAGAAAAAATGCGCAATGCCATGATGTCTCATTTTGGCGATTTCGATATTACCGATAACACAAACCCAGAAGAACAAGCCATTCATGCCTCCATCGTCGAAAAACTCAAGCCAATACTGGAAAATGAAACATCATTGATAATCAATGACTTATCAACTAAAACACCAGAAACAACCGGCAACAAATCGGCAATTCCGGCAACCCACATGCAACCAGCCATCACCCCAACTCCGCACGCAACTGCCCCCCAAAATCAGCCCCCTACCACTAATGCAACATTTGCCGGCAATGCCCCATTA
>CAZRPA010000148.1:0-9869 GCA_964601855.1 uncultured Flavipsychrobacter sp.
AATCGCTTTCAAATCCTCCATAAAATAGTTCGAACATTGACAACCTGGCCGCACAAAATGAAAAAGAGAGCATTTCGCTCTCTTTTTCATTTTACAATACCATTTTCAGTAGTTTTGGTTGTGCATCTATCATGCTTTTCCCTACTTCTTTTATTATCCACTTCTCTCCTTTCGTGCGAAGGTGCTTATGACCTACATGGACGGGTATTCGACTACAAAAGTCGTAGAGGCTTAGATAGTGTACAGGTCATTATGGTAGTAGGCAAGAAAGATACAATATGGCAATGTAAAACATCTACAACATCTGATAACCAGAATGAATTGTTTAGAGATAATTATCAGTTGGCTTTTACTGATAACAATGGCTACTACTCTATATCTAGTGGGTTAATAGGTATGAGCCCAGAAGAACAATATGCAACAGTGATTTTCATCAAAAAGGGATATGTTTCAGTTATTCTCCCAACTGGAGCAGATTCGCAGTTTGATAGTGTACAAATGTACAAACAATACTAGGTGAGTGACCATAAGTTCTACCACTTGCAGAAACGTAAATGACCACTATTAGAAATAGCTTATATTTACATTCTCTGATTTTGGTCCTAAATGTTTCACCTGGATAAACTATGATATGCCACCCTTTACCCGAAAGCAGTTTTTAATGGCACTAAAGTCTCCATTGCAGCACAGCAATGTACTGGTACAAGACGATGCTGTTTTCAAAAAATATGCTAATAAACAACTACCTGCTGCCAAAAAAGACATGTCTCTTTCCCTTGATCAATATTCAGGAAAATGGACAGAAACTGAAATTAAACATTTGCTGAGCAGGACCATGTTTGGTGTAAGGCAACAAGACATAGATACACTGTTGTCACTAACCATGCAGGAGGCGGTGGACCTTATACTTACTGCGCCAACGTCACAACCCAACCCACCAGTTAATAACTATACCCCTGCTGGCGATACGGACAAAACTGGTATCCCTGCTGGAGAAACATGGGTAGAAGGTAATTTTGGTAGCCCAGGTCTTAACTTTTCTAGGTGCGACTCTTTGAAGTCATGGTGGATAGGGTTAATGATAAATCAAGGCTTAAATATTGTGGATAAAATGGTGTTCTTTTGGCACAATCATTTTGCCACACAAATTCTAGTACTAGAAGATGCCCGGCTGAGTTACAACCACTATATGAAGCTGCGCATCAGTGCATTGGGCAATTTCAAAACTTTGGTTAAAGACATAACCGTTGACCCTGCAATGCTACTGTATCTGAATGGGTATGTAAACACCAAAAACCACCCCGATGAAAACTATGCCCGTGAACTGCAAGAGCTATTTACGGTAGGGAATAAAAACACCATCAATTACAATGAAGACGACGTAAAAAGTGCGGCAAAAGTACTCACAGGCTGGAGCTTAAATAGCTCAGTTTTTCACAGCTATTTTGTGCCACAGTGGCATGATACATCAGACAAGCAATTTTCGTCGTTTTATGATAATAAGGTAATAATAGGGAGAACTGGCAGCAACGGTGCCACCGAAACCGATGAGCTGATAGATATGATATTCGAAAAAAATGAAACTGCTAGGTACATATGTGCAAAGCTTTATCGTTTTTTTGTGTACTACAATATCACGGCAGATATTGATACAAACATCATTACTCCATTATCTCAACTACTGATAGCCAACAACTTTGAAGTAAAGCCAGTGCTAGAAAAACTATTCAAAAGTCAGCACTTCTATGATGTTTACAATATGGGTTGTTACATCAAAACCCCACTGGATTATTTTGTTGGTACTATCCGCACTTTAGGTGCAGATTTCGCTGGAGCTAATACCGTACAGGATACTTACAAGATTTGGAATACAATACATGTATATGCTGCGCTGAATGGGCTTAATCTGGGCGACCCACCCAACGTAGCTGGCTGGCCGGCTTTTTATCAATCGCCAGCATATTACCAATCCTGGATAAACTTCACTACCCTACCAGCAAGAATGGCTTTCTCAGATGCTTTGCTTGCCGATAAAATAGACACAGAGACTGACTACCCTATTACTGTAGATGTCTTAAAGTTTGCTACGGAATGTGCAGATGTTGGAGACCCGCAATTACTCATCAATTGGATGGCAAAACTACTGTTGGGTGTAGATATTGTAGCCGAACAAAAAAATAACCTCTTGAGTATATTACTATCTGGGCAAGATAAAAACCACTACTGGACCGACGCTTGGAATACTTACATCACTGCACCCGATGAAAGTAATGCCAATGTGGTGAAAACACGATTAAAATCTTTATTAACTACACTAATGCGCTTGCCTGAGTACCAGCTTTGCTAACTATAACAAACCTACCAGCTTATGAACCGTAGTGATTTCCTGAAACTGATGCCTGCTGCTGGCTTGTCGTTGATGATCAACGGTTTTCCGGTTAGGGCGTTGGCAAACAATGCCATTAATAAGGTATTGGGCATAAGGTCTGTAGGCAACAACAACGTTATTGTGCTCATACAGCTTATAGGTGGTAATGATGGTCTCAATACTGTTATTCCGCTAGATCAATACTCAGCACTATCTACTGCGCGTAATAATATATTGATACCTGAAAACAAAGTACTGCCAATAACCGGCATCAGTAATACGGGCCTGCATCCGTCAATGGGTTTGATAAAGGGTATGTATGATGAAGGCATGGTAAATATAGTGCAGGGGGTATCGTACCCAAATCCGAACTTCTCGCACTTTAAGGCAACAGACATATGGCTTACGGGCTCTGACACAGATCAAACGTATGATAATGGATGGGTAGGCAGGTACTTATCTAACGAATATAAAGGATATCCCCAAGGCTTTCCCAATCAGGTACAACCCGACCCACCAGCCGTAGAAATAGGCACTACCATTTCCACTTGTCTTATAGGTCAGGATGTAACTATGGGTACATCTGTGACTAATGTAAACGATTTTTACAACCTTATTACCAATGCTGTGGGTAATGTGCCTGACACACCCAGTGGTCATGAACTTACATTTCTTAGGTTTATGGCCCAGCAAACACAACAATACACCTCCACGCTACAAAGGGCAGCAGGTAAAGCAAAAAATCTATCGAGCAAGTACCCAGAAAACAACTCACTAGCAGACCAACTAAAAATTGTAGCTAGGCTTATAGGTGGCGGACTGCAAACACAAGTATATGTGGTGAGCATGGGCTCATTTGATACACATGTAGCCCAAGCTGTGCCCAATGCTCCGCATACAGGAACACATGCTAATTTGCTGACCAAATTGTCGGAAGCAGTATATGCGTTTTTTGACGATTGCAGATTACTGAAAATAGACGACCGGGTCAGTGCTATGACCTTCTCTGAATTTGGTAGGCGTATCATAGCAAACGGTGCCGCTGGTACAGATCATGGCACGTCAGGACCAGTATTTATGTTTGGAAAGAATGTTATACCCGGCATTTTAGGCAGCAATCCAGAGATTCCTTACAATGCCGACTATCAGGATAACCTAGAGATGCAACATGACTACCGAAGGGTGTATGCAGCAGTGCTGGAAGACTGGCTGAATGTGAAAAAAGAAGATGTAGATAGCGTACTTAAAAAAGACTACACACCTCTGCCTATATTTAAGGTGAAAGACGAGGTAAGCGGCGCTGGAAACAATATTCTTTTTCAGAATTACCCTAATCCATTCACATCTGTTACTACTATTAAATTCATTTCGCACGGGGGACTCACCACTATAGTGTTGAGAGATACCAACGGGCGAAATGTGCGCACGCTAGTAAATGAAAGTTTTGATGCGGGTGTGTATGAAGTGACATTTAACAGAGATGGCTTGTCGGCAGGCACCTATTATTACTCTATTGTAAATGGTGACTACAGGCATACAGTAGGCATGGTAATAGCAGAATAACAACCGACCTTATCAATGCATGATAACTACCCTATCTGTAGCCACTCCTTGGCTGCCGAAATACTTCATGGTGTATACGCCATCAGGTAATGGTAAATTCATTGGCATTTTTATGGTGGGAACTGTTTCATAGATCTGCTGCCCTTGCATGTTGTAAATAACAATTTTATCGGTAGGTGTGATAGTGAAACTGGGATTAATGTTTATTGTGCCCGTGGTAGGATTAGGGGATATATGTAATGAGGTATTAGCAACCGTACCTATCATAGATACTCTACTTGAGTTAAATGCAATGAAATTGTCCATCATCCATCCATCGCGATTTACTGTCGAATCTCCTCCACTAATAAACGTGAAGCGATAGATAACAGTATCTGAAGTGCGGTAATGTGGAAACACACTGGCAGAGCCAGGAAATGAAGAAGACCAGGTATCCATATTCAACTCAAAAAGACTCCAGCCAATGGTAGAAGTATCGAATCTGGGTTTGGGACTGACCCAATAGAACATATATGTGGTGTCTTCTTTCAAAATGTCTATCCAGTTTGCCCCTCCATCGCCCGATACCTCAATAGTAGCAGTAGAAAGCGAATCTATGTCTAGTTTGTAATAGAATGACAAAGTAAGCATAGCACTGAAATCGCCCCATATACTGAAATAGAAAACGGAAGTATCATTGGTAGGGTAATGGTGGAGCGTATCTGTAACTATGGCATTAGGGTAAGAAAAAGCATTGTTAAACATTGCTTTTTGGGGTTTACCTATTTGCCACAAATTATTTGTGTTAGTGACCGTATCTATAAAAAAGCTACTTCTATACCCATCATATGGAGATTCGAAAGTTTGATTGATATAAAACTGAGCATTAGCAGCAATACTAAACAAAGCTATAAGAAGTGTGTATAGGTATTTCATTGTGTATTAAATGAAGTGTTGTTTATCTCAAAAAACGAAACCTATGTATCATCATTAATCGAAATAGCTTAAGGAAATTCTGAGCATTAACCTACAGAACTATTACCTGATTAATGCATTATTACTACCCTTTCAGTAGCTACACCTGTACTGCCATAATACTTCATTGTATAAACCCCATTGGGTAGTGGCAAATTTATTGGCATAGCCCCGTTGGGTGCTGTTTCATAGACCTGCTGCCCTTGCATGTTGTACACCACAATCCTATCTGTAAGTGTGCTATTGAAACTCGGGTGCATGTATATGGTACCATTGGTAGGGTTTGGGAAAATATTTAATGACATAAGATTTTTGTTACCTACACCTACCCTACCTGTGTTCTCTCCTTGGAAATTGTCCATCATCCAGCCATCGTGGTGTACTGTAGAATCGCCGGAGATAAATGTAAAACGGTATATGATGGTATCGGATGTGCGATAGTGAGGAAATACATTGTGAGAGCCTGGATAAGAATAAGACCATACATCCATATTCAGTTCAAATTTGCTCCAGCCAGTTGTAGAAGTATCTAAGCGTGGCTTACCGTCAACCCAATAAAACATATATGTGGTATCTTCTGTGATGGGGTTTATCCAATTCAGCCCACGGTCGCCAGATATTTCAATTTTGGCGGTAGATAATGAGTCTATATCCAATTGATAATAGAAAGCTAAGGTGAGCAAAGCATGATAGGTACCACCAGTGCGAAGGTAAAATATAGATGTATCGTTTGCAGGATATTGATTGAGTGTGTCTGTAACGATAACGTTTGGAAAACTGAAAGCATCGTTGAAAACTGCTTTTTGAGGTTTCCCAATCTGCCACTTATTGTTGCTGCAATTGACAGTGTCTATATAAAAATTGGCACTATAAGAATTAAAAGGCGACTCGAAAGTGTGGTAAAGGGAGTATTGTGCGAATGCACCAAAACTGACCATAGACAACAATAGCGTGTATAGGAATTTCATAAGGGTATATTAAAATGATGGTATAATACAAAAATACAGTTTTATGTTTGAATAATAACATGGTTTTATTTGTTTCTTTTTTTCTTGATTATTGATTCGGGATGCTGTGCGGTATGACAAAATTCTCCTTGGGGGATGTACGTAGTAGTTTTGATTTATTATGGGTAGATGGTTGTGCTATTGGGTAATGTTTTTTTACTTTTGGAAGCAATACACATAACATTATGTTCATAGAGCCATATATAGGTGGTAAACGGGGGTGGATAGAAGTAATAGCAGGCAGTATGTTTTCGGGGAAGACTGAAGAACTGATACGCAGGCTAAAACGGGTGCAGATAGCGGGTCTGAGTGTGGAGATTTTCAAACCTGCTGTAGATACCCGGTATCACCCGGAGGATATAGTATCGCACGATGCATCGAGGGTGATATCTACCCCGGTAGATAATCCGTTTAATATATTGCTCATGGCATCGGGGGTAGATGTGGTGGGTATAGATGAGGCACAGTTTTTTGATGCAGGCATAGTGGAAGTGGCAGAAAACCTAGCGCTGAGAGGTACAAGGGTAATAGTAGCTGGACTAGATATGGACTTTACAGGCAAACCCTTTGGACCCATGCCGGCAATACTGGCAAGGGCTGAGTATATAACTAAGCTGCATGCTATATGCGTGCGGTGTGGCAATTTGGCCAACTACTCGTACAGACTGACAGAAAAAGAAGAACAGGTGCTGCTGGGCGAAAAAAACGTGTATGAGCCCCGCTGCCGCCACTGTTTTTATGGCGATACACGATAGTAGAGCAGTACAATAAATATCAATGAGGGAATGTGTGTATTTATCCACATGTACCCAACATAGGCGCAAGTGCATGCAGTATTGCGGTGTGAAGCAGTTAAATTTGCGATGTGGCAAAAAAAGAAGCAGCGGAAACGCCCCTGATGAAGCAGCACAAGGATATTAAAGCAAAATATCCGGATGCTATATTGCTGTTTAGAGTAGGTGACTTTTATGAGACCTTTGGCGAAGATGCGCAGATAGCATCGAGAGTACTGGGCATTACACTCACCAAACGATCTAACGGCTCAGCGTCGGCAGTGGAACTGGCGGGTTTTCCGCACCACTCGCTGGAAACCTACCTGCACAAACTGGTAAAGGCTGGCTACAGAGTAGCTATATGCGACCAACTGGAAGACCCCAAACTAACGAAAGGAATAGTAAAACGTGGTGTGACTGAACTGGTGACACCCGGTGTGGCCACAAGCGATAAACTGCTGGAAAACAGAACCAACAACTTTTTGGCAGTGCTACACCTAGCAGACCCTGTATGTGGTATTGCGTTTCTGGACATAACCACCGGCGAGTTTTATGCGGCTGAAGGAAATACCGAGTATATGGATAAGCTGATGCAGAGTTTTCAGCCATCGGAGGTGATACTGTCTAAATCGCAAATGAAGCGATTTAAAGAGCAGTTTGATACGAGGGTTTATACTTTTCAGCTAGATGAATGGGTATTCAGAGAGCAATATACCTACGACCTGCTGCTGGGTCACTTTCAGACGCAATCGCTGAAGGGTTTTGGGATAGAGGAGCTGAAAGCTGCAACAGTGGCGTGTGGTGTGGCGATACACTACCTGAAAGATACTGAACATGCCAACCTGCAACACCTGAATACCCTGCAACGAATAACGGCGACAGACTTTTTGTGGATGGATAGGTTCACGATACGCAATCTGGAGCTGATACATAGCAGTTATGAGCAAGGCACTAATCTGCTGCAGGCTATAGACCACACGCATACACCTATGGGTGCACGGCTGATGAAGCGGTGGATGATTTTTCCGCTGTATGATATGGACCGGATAGAGCAGCGGCTGAACCTAGTAAGCCACTTTATAGTGGCGCAAGAACTGACGCTAGCTATAACCACCCTGATAAAACAAACTGGGGATGTGGAACGACTGGTGGGCAAAATACCCCTGAAAAAAGCCAACCCCAGAGAGGTGCTGCAACTGGCACGAAGCATACAATGTATGCAACAAATACGGGAGCTATGTGTGGCTGATAATGAGCTATCGCTGCAACAAATGGCAACGCCTATGCTGCCACTGGCCGAGATACGCCAACGAATAATAGAAACTATAACCGAAGATGCACCGGCACAAGTGGCTAAGGGTGGCATGATAAAGGCTGGAATATCTGGTGAACTGGATGAACTGCGCACAATATCGCGCAGTGGGAAGGACTACCTGCTACAGATACAGCAGCAGGAGTCGCAAAGGACGGGGATATCATCGCTGAAGATATCTTACAACAATGTGTTTGGGTATTACCTGGAGGTGACCCATACACACAAGGATAAAGTGCCAGCAGACTGGATACGCAAACAAACACTGGCTAATGCTGAGCGATATATAACCCCTGAGCTGAAGGAATATGAAGAAAAAATACTGGGTGCCGAAGACCGGATACTGGCTATAGAGCTAGACCTGTATCAGCAGTTGCTGGCGGCTGTAGAACCCTACATAGCACCTATACAGCACAATGCGCAGATAACAGCACAACTGGACTGTCTGCTGTGCTTTGCCAATAATGCCCAGCTATATAACTATCGCCGCCCTGTGCTGGTGACAGAGAGTGTGATAGACATAAAAGATGGCAGACACCCTGTAATAGAACAACAATTGCCCCCGGGCGACAGCTACATAGCTAACGATATAAGACTGGACAAAACAGAACAACAAGCCATAATACTGACAGGGCCCAACATGAGTGGTAAAAGCGCACTGCTGCGCCAAACTGCCATAATAACCCTAATGGCGCACATGGGTAGCTTTGTGCCTGCTACGGCGGCTACGATAGGGCTTACTGACAAGATCTTTACACGTGTGGGTGCATCAGACAACCTGAGTGGTGGGGAGAGCACCTTTATGGTGGAGATGAATGAAACAGCGAGCATTATTAATAACCTGAGTGAGCGTAGCCTAGTGCTGCTGGATGAGATAGGCCGTGGCACGAGTACCTATGACGGTATATCGCTGGCATGGAGTATAGTGGAGCACCTGCATAATAGCCCCAACAGGCCCAAGACCTTGTTTGCTACGCACTACCATGAGCTGAATGAACTGGAACGACAACTGGAGCGCGTGCGCAACTACCACATAACACACAAGGAAACGGGCAATAAGGTGATTTTTCTGCGTAAGCTGGCACCGGGTGGCAGCAGACATAGCTTTGGTATACAGGTGGCCAGAATGGCAGGTATGCCCCCTAAGCTACTGGATAGGGCTAATGAGATACTGGCACAACTGGAGGAAAAACATGCTGATACAGGTAGTAATACCATGCAACAAAGGGTAAAAAACATAAAACCTGCGCCTAACTATCAGTTGAATATTTTTGATGGGGTGACGGAAGATATGCGCCGCATACAACAACTACTGGATGATACTGACATTAATACCCTGACACCTGTGGAGGCACTGATGAAGCTGAATGAGATGAAGGGTATAGTGAAGCAATATAGAAAGTAATTTTTTTATATTTTTTAGGGAATTATTTCATTTCTGTAGCCTTCGCTAAAAAGCTATGGCTACTAATAGGTTTTGCCGGTTTGTTGCCGTAGCCTTCGCTAAAAAGCTATGGCTACTAATAGGTGGTTTCATGCGTTTTGGAGCGTAAGTGGTTGATTATCAACACTATTCACTTTTCCAGTATGATGGCATTTTCCGGTTGGTGGTTTGTCTGAACAACTGATTCATCTGATTGATTTGATTTTCAGGATGTGGGTTGAACGGATGCATGTGTTTGTGGTTATTCCTGTCCATATTTGGTTTATTGTTCATTTCTGGTTTTACCGGTTTGTTGCCGGTGTTTTCATGGGCTTTTGAGTGTAACTCATTGATTATCAACACTATTCACTTTTCCGGTATGATGGCATTTTCCGGTTGGGGTTTGTCTGAACCACTGATTCATCTGATTGATTTGATTTTCAGGATGTGGGTTGAACGGATGCATGTG
>CAZRPA010000149.1:0-9788 GCA_964601855.1 uncultured Flavipsychrobacter sp.
TGACTGTGGCGGCAAAACACTGGAAGTGAAAGGTGATGTAACACTGATAAGATAAAAGTGGTTAATAAATGGTTGAGACAAAACAAGGGCTATCCTACAAGTGATGGTCCTTGTTTGTTTTTATGAGGCAATGGGGGAGAAAAGGGTGATTTTTACATTCTGAGATATTTTTTAGTTATCGGGGAAATTGTTAGAACTAATAATATACCAAAGTGGTATTGAAGGTGAAAGTTGCTAATGGCTGATTATTAGTGGATTATAAAAACGTAGGTATTTCGCATTGTGAAGATCTATAATTTTAATGGTAATAGGTGGTTATGGCATTTAGATAGTTTGTTATATTTTGTTTTGGTTGGTAGATGTATATTGCTTAACTTGGTAATTCAGTAAATGTTTGTAGAATTCGGAATTAGTAATCCGATAATAATCAAGCAATTTTTTAATTTTTATTATAGTGATTACATGAGGTCAATTACATTAGTTCTGTTGTTAGTATCTGGAGTTTGTTTAACCACTATTGCTAAAACAGCAAAGGTGAATACTGCATCCAAACTGGTTTTTGTAGAGAATAAGGGTCAGATAAAGGATCAGTATGGCAACCCTAGAAATGACATTGATTTTGTGTTGCAAGGTAGTGGGGGGGTGAATGTATTCATAGGAGCAGGTAAGATACACTATCAGTTTACTAAAACTGATGTGGATAATAGGAACCAACCAGGAACCTACATAGCCCCTGAAAAGAGAAACAATATTGATGAGGACAGGTACGAAAAACCTTATTCGGCTACCATAACTACCTACCGACTGGACGTGAACATGGTGGGTGCTAATATGAATGCGCCCACGGTAACTGGTGTGCAAGAAGCGTATTACGAAAATTATTACTTACCAGGATGCCCAGCTAATGGACTGAGAGCTCATTCTTATAAAAAAATAACTTACAAAAATGTATACCCAGATATAGACTGGGTGATATACACAGATGGCGTAAAGCTGGAGCATGAGTTTGTGGTGGGTAGTAAAGGCAATGCAGCGCTAGTGAAAATGGCATATAGCGGGCAAACTAAACTGACAATAGACGCGAACGGTAACATTATAGCAACCACACCAATGGGCACATTGACGGAAAAAGCACCCGTGTGTTATGATGCCAATGGACAAATGCTGCCTTCGAAGTATAGGTTGATTGGTAGTGAATTGAGTTATGACTTAGGAGGAGTAAAAAAATCGGTACTAATAGACCCAGAGCTGATTTGGGGTACTTATTACGGACCTGTAGAAAGCACAAGTCCGCTATATACTGTAGCAGCATATGACTCTGCAAGTTTGTATGCATGTGGACTTACATGGGCTGGCACGACTGGTAGTGTGGCTACAACAGGTGCACATCAAGTAGTGTTTGGTGGAGAGACTGATGGTTTTTTGATAAAATTTGACACTACTGGTATACGTCAGTGGGCTACCTATTATGGTGGTTCAGGGTCGGACTGGTCGACAGGTGTGGCATGTGACCAAACAGGGATGGTTTATATGTGCGGAGTGTCTGGTAGTAGTGCTGGAATAGCAACGGCAGGAGCACAACAATCTACGTTTGGTGGTGGTACATATGATGGTTTTCTGGTGAAATTCTTGCCAGATGGTACTAGATTATGGGGTACGTATGCGGGAGGTGCAGGGGTAAACTATCCTTGGTCTGTAAGTTGCGATTGGTCGGGTAATGTTTATATGGCAGGAGACACTAACGAGGGTACAAATATTGCTACTGCAACAGGGCATAGACCTACCAAATCGGGTGGATTTGACTGGTATCTGATACAATATGATACTGCGGGTGTTCGGAAGTGGGGGACTTATTATGGAGGACCAGGTAATGAGTTTAGTGGCATAGCGTGCACTGATGGTTATGTAGCATACATGACAGGATGGACAGTAAGTACAACAGGAATATCGTCGGGATTTGCGCACCAAACTGCAATAGGTGGTAGCTCAGATGCAGTGCTTGTAAAGTTTATAGATGACGGCACATTTGCGTGGGCTACCTATTATGGAGGTACTGGCAGTGAAACTGTGGGTGGTGTAACCTGCGATGTACTGCGTAACATATACTTGCTAGGGCACACAGATAGTGACAATGGTATAAGTACCACAGGTTCTTACAAAGCCACTAGAAGTGGAAGCACTGACGCCTTTTTGGTGAAGTTTCATCCGGAATTAGGATATAGGATGTGGGGTACATATTTTGGAGGTACGCTAGAAGAACGTACTGACCTAAGTAGAATAAGCAGTGATGACTCAGCTAATATATACATAGTAGGATATACTAGCAGTACTGCTGGGGTAGCCACAGACTCGGCATGGCAACCTACATATGGAGGCGGTGAAAAGGATGGTTTTCTGGCAAAATTTAATAACATAGGTCAAATAAAATGGGCTACTTACTATGGAGGTGCAGGAGCTGACGAGGTGCGCGGTAGTTGCTATTTTGGAGAATCTGTGTATGTATGCGGACAAACTAACAGCACAGATAATATAGCTACTCCAGGGGCATTTCTGCCTACAGGTGGTGGTGGTGCATGGGTGTTTCAAGGATTTTTGGCAAGATTTGCAGACCCTGATACTTCTAGTATACCAGAAGACACTACAACAGTGCCACAATCTGTACAGGATAACGGTGCTGGTGCAATAGCGCGTATTTCATTGTTCCCTAATCCTAATAAAGGTAGCTTTAGCCTGCAAGGAGAATTGACGGACATAACAGGTGTGGCTGAGATACTGATAACAGATGTAACAGGCAAAGCTGTAAGTGGAGAAAAAGCGGCACTGCATAATGGTAAGCTAAATGAGCAGATAATACTAAGTGGCACGCTGCCAGCAGGTGTGTATTACCTAACTATAAGTGCTGGTACTAAAAAGCATACTGTAAGTTTCAGGAAGGAGTAGTTAGCTACTTTGCATCTTCTGAATAATAGTATGATTTGATGTATTGCATCTTAGTGGTTTGTTTATCGAACGAAACTTGATAGTAGTCGTAGAATGTAGTATCGTCAGGTAGGAAGAAGCCGATGATATAGGTGTTTTTTTCGGTAGTCTTTTTTAGCTTTGGTGTGCCATTGGTCATGCCTTTAGGCAATGAAAATTTATTGATTGCTAAGTTTGGGCCGAATTCTGTTTCTATCTCGTAAACACCATTGGCAGCGTTGCTATCTGCAATAATCTTTATAGTTGCCGTAAAATTATTGAGTGTATCGTCTGTTACAGGCTCAGATAGTGAGTCTATAACAGTGCCAGGGGCAGGCGATTGCCAATTGCTTCCAGTGTTGCCCCCTGTGGAGTTGCAAGCAGCAAAAAGACAAGACATTGCCAACAGTGAATATACTAAGGTAGTGATCTTCATAGATTACAAAAATAGGATTCTACGGTTTGAAATTGTTGAGGACTCTTAGCAAAATTATAGGCTTTTAGAGATAATAGAAGGTTATTTAAAATCGTAGTTTCGTAGCATGAATTATCTAGGACATGCATATCTGTCTTTTGGGGATGGTGCAGTACTGACAGGGAATATGATTGGTGATCATGTGAAAGGAAGGATAGCACTAGACGGGTATGACAAAGGGGTGAGAAAAGGCATAGAACTGCACAGAAAGATAGATGAGGCGGCAGATAGGCATCCTGCAACGCTGCGTGCTAAACTGTTATTCAGAGAAGACTTTGGGTTGTATTCGGGGGCTATAATGGATACACTTTATGACCATTTTCTGGCCAATGATCCTCGTTATTTTGCAACGCCAGAAGATTTGAAGTCATTTACTGAGAGTGTTTATGCACTGCTGGATGAGCAAGTGGCATGTTTCCCGCCTACATTTGCTGCATACTATCCGCACATGAAGGAGCACAACTGGCTATATAACTACCGCAGCATAAAAGGGATAGAAAAGTCGCTGCATGGGCTTGCCAGAAGAGCCAAGTATATGCCACCTATAGAGAAAGCATACGACATATTTGTGGCAGGATATTATCAGTTGAACCAGTGCTACTATGAATTTATAGACGATATGATTAAATTTGCGAAAGCGGAACTAGGCAAATAGATATGCAATAAATTTTATCATTAGTACTGCTTTATGATTTTAGAAAGGTGTTGCATTTTCTTCTATTTGGGAGGTTAATATTCGTAAACTTTTGGAAGGAGTAGACAGTGATAGTTGTATAGAATAGGGACTTGAAATTTTTCATAAAAGTGGTTTACCCATAATTGGGTGGATATTAGTATTTTCGTTGGAATTCGGTATTTTATTGCACAGCAGTGTTTTTTTATCTGAATTAACTAACTCTCAGATTATTAACTTGATTTACAAGAAGTAAATTGCCATTTTGCAATACAGTATATGAACTTAAAACGATCCTATATAGTAATATTAGTGCTGTCGATAGTGCTAATAGCCTGCAATTCGCCGTCGCAGCCTGCGTCAGCACATACCAAAGGAGGGTTTCATGATGACCCTGTGAGGGCAGCGCATGCGCCGCTGATATATGATACAATGAGTGCATCGAGTCGCCAAATGATTGCCCAATTAGATAATTTTTACAAAAGTCAGGTAAGGGCAGGATTTAACGGGGCAGTGCTAGTGGGCTACAAGGGTAAAGTAGTATATGAGCGCTACTATGGGTATGGTAATAAGGAGCGTAAAATACCAACAGCATTTAATTCATCTTGCCAACTGGCATCTGTAAGCAAAACCTTTACAGGTATTGCTACGCTGTACCTGCATGAGCATAAGCAGCTAAACATAGATTACCCCATACAGCACTATATAAAAGACTTTCCATACCCCAACATTTCACTGAAAATGCTGTTAAGTCACAGATCGGGGCTGCCAGACTATACTAAGTGGGTGCCAGTATACAATCATAACACCAGAACACCTATTAGTAATGAAGAAATGGTGAAGCTATTGGTGAAGCACAAACCCAGACTGGAGTTTAAACCAAATACGAAATTCAGGTACAGCAATACAAACTATGCTCTACTAGCTAGGATTATAGAGCTGGAAACAGGTATGAGCTTTAGAGACTTTATGTCGAAGTATATCTTTGAGCCGCTGGGAATGCACAATACGTTTGTATATCAGCCGCAGTTTGGGCTGCCTGGTAATGCTACTATTAGCTACAAATATAACTGGATAAGAGAGCCAGATATGTTTGCCGATGGTGTAACTGGTGATAAGGGCATATACAGTACTGTACAGGATATGTTCAGATGGGATCAGTCGTTGTATAATAGTAGCTTGCTGAGTCACGATATGATAGAATACTCTTACGGTCCGTGCTCTAATGAGAAGCCTGGTATCAAGAACTATGGACTGGGATGGAGAATGCTGTGTTACCCTAATGGCAACAAGGTGATATACCACAACGGATGGTGGCATGGTAACAATACCTCTTTTTACAGACTGATAAAGGAAAATATGACCATCATAGTGCTGGGCAACAGATTTAATAAGTCTATTTACAAACATGCGCCTGCTATATACAACATAGTGAAGGGTGCAGAGGCTGCTAATGGGTTTGATGAGGAAGGGTAGTTATGTAGTATATAGTACGTTAGTAATTAGTAGATAGTCATTTTGTAGATTGTTTGCGGTAGATAGTTGTTAGTATGTAGTAGATGGTCGTTTTGTAGATTGTTAATAGTAGATAGTTGTTAGTAGGTAGTAGATAGTCGTTTTGTGATAGTTTATCTAGTAAATGGTACGTTAGTATTTAGTAGAGGGTCATTTTGTTGATAGGTTGTAGTAGGTAGTCGTTTGGTTAGAGTAGATAGTTGTTAGCGTTTTTTATGTAGTCGTTTGAGGACTGTCGATAGTGGATAGATAGTCTGTATATAATAAGTAGATAGATAAAGCTGTGCATAAAAAAAAGTCCTGAACGGTGTGTCAGGACTTTTTTATGTGTAATAGATATAGTATTAGTTGCTACCTTCAGACGGAGAGGTAGGTGCTGCTGCTGGTTCGTCGTCGGTAGTAGAAGTTTTGTCTTCCAGTTTGTCGAATTCGAATATCAGAGAGAAGCGGAGTGTGTTAGACAATGGATTGCGTGTGATACCCGAACCCTGAGGTACAAGGTAAGAAGCATTTAGCTGAAATACGTTGTACTTAACACCAAGACCACAAGTGATGTACTGACGGTCGCCGTTGGTTTTGTCTTCGTAGTAGTAACCTGCGCGGAAAGCGATAGTGTTCTGATACCAATATTCGGCACCCAATGAAGCGTAGATCTGTTTAAGCTGATCGCCTGTTTGGAAGGAGTTGATGATACCATTTACAACAGTTACCTGAGTATCTGCACCAGAATACTGAAGAGCAGGTACCAACAATTTGTTGACATCGAGCGCAAAAGTAATTTTGTTGTAGGCATCTATCTGTGAAGTGTAAGCGACACCCACACCCAGATTCATAGGTATGAAATCACGACGATTAGAGTTGTAAGTGATTTTAGATCCTATGTTGCTAAGCACAGCACCAAAGTTGAAGGTGTTGATATGATCAGCATCTTTTTCTTTGCTTTTGGTGTAATATACACCTAGGTCAGCTGCGAAGGCGTTGCCAGGTTTGTAATCGCCACCTGTAGATGCTAGATTGACGCCAGAAGCAATAGCGGAGTGGATATACCTCATACTAAGACCAGCAGACAAAAACTCAGATAGCTTGCGAGAGTAGCCCAAATCGAGTGAATATTCGCGAGGCATACCAGAGCCAGTAGATTGGGCATTGAAATCGGTATAGTTGATGGTACCCAAAGAGAAATAGCGCAAGGAACCACTTATAGCTTGTTCGTCATTTTCTCCAAATTTTCCATATCCAGACAAATAAGCAAGGAAGATATCAGGAACAAGATCCTTTAACCATGGCGTATATGTAGCAGATATACCGTATTTTTTGTCTGAGAAAGGGATTTTACCCACATTCCAGTATTGTGCGTTGGCATCGGGAGATACTGCTATACCTGCGTCGCCCATGGCACCAGCCCTGGCATCGGGAGAAATGCGTAAAAAAGGTACTGCGGTGGTAACGAAGCTAGCTCCGTTAAGGTTGTTGGACGTAGACTGTGCACTCACACGAGATGCTGAAATTCCCGCCAGAAGCGTCAATCCCAATAAAGCAAAGCGTTTTGCCATTTTGTTATTATTAAAATTTTAGTTTGAGCAAAAATATTTCTTTTTGCCCATATAGTCAACAATAATTCTGAACATTCAATCTATTAACGTGCGATTACCAGTTTTTGGTATGCGGTAGATTTAAAACCTTTATCAGTAGTAATCATTAGTCTGTAAACATACACCCCAGAAGGCAGTCTATTGCCCTGATTGTCTGTGCCATTCCACACTATTTCGTTGGTGCGGCTACCTGAAGGGGTGAATGTCTGCTCAATGTTTTTGGCAAGAGCACCAGTGGCGTTGTAAATATTGATTTTGACATCCAATTCTTCATCTGGGTGATTGTGTTCGAACACAAAGTGTGTTTCATTGGTAAAAGGATTAGGGTAATTGGTGAGATTTTCGATGCTTATTATTTTTCCATCGAGCACTACGAAATCAACGCTACCCACCCCGAAATTATTGTTTACGTCCCAAGCTTTAACGGTGATAGTATGTTTGCCATTTGCCAGACCATTGATAGGGAAGTTGACAAAACCACGTTTGTATGTATTGGGTGCTGTTTCGTAATAGTCGTTGAGTATGTAGGGTTGCTCTATATTTCCGTCGAGTACGGCAATGAGGTCATGACCCAGTTTGGTGCCAGAAACGTTTATGCCGGTTTCGGTGTAGAGAGATACGAATAAAGATGTATTAGCACCAGTAATGCCTCCGTTAAGGAAGAGGCTATCGTTGATGTAGGGTTTTACAACCGGTGGCACATCGCTGGTAACAGGATTGTCTGAGTAGCCGCCTACAGCTAAGCCTGTGTCGACGCCAGCAGCGTCGGTGATGCCATTTTGTGCATAGTTGCTGATTTTGCCCGTGCCTAGATAATAGTTGATATCCTTAGGCGCAATGAATGTGTAAGAATAGTGACCATTCACTACACTTACTTTGCCTTTATAGACTAGATTATCTTGCAGTTGGAAAGACAAATTGGCGTTAGTGATTGTATTGATGGTACGTGGCTTATCGAAAAAGGAAACAGACAAGATACCATTAAAATCATTGAGTGTATTGCCGTCATTATCTTGTACTCTGCCACTTACACGGTATTCACCTAGTGCCTTTACAGTGTTTGACGACTGCTGAGTAGCTACATCGATAATGCTGTCGATGTGCACAAAGTGCTCAGGGAAGTTGGGGGTAAGTGCTGGGTCGCCGAGGAGTGCAAATTTGCGGTAGTTGGCTAGTTCGCCAGGGTTGTCAGAAACACTATATCTTTCGTTTTTGGCTAGGCGAGATGCATCGCCGAAGGTGTGCCATTTGCCATTAGATTTTTGTTTAAGCTGATTTTTAAGATAGATAGAGTTGAGTGGTCTGTTGTAGCTGGCATACACTGCTGCTGTTGTAGTGAGTATGGAAATAACGCCGGCATCCTTCAGTACTACAAGTTGCTCAGCAGCAGATACATATTGAGGGTGATCGAATTGGCCATAGTCGCAGGTGGCAGTAACCATAAAAGGCAACATATTTTTGTTGCTCCATTTATTGAAGTCGTCGCGGGTAAGGATGCGTTCTTCTGCCCAAACCTGAGTATTGCCATGCCCACTATAGTTGATGAGCATAGTGCCCTTATATACCCTGTCTGATATAGCTGCACTGGCATTGGGGCTACGCTCGCCTGCTGGGGTAGATATTCTGGGTATAGCGTCTACGTATATTTTGCTGTGGTTGTAGAGATTTTTAGTAGTGGCGGTGATGTCAATACCCATTATTTCGGCATCTATCATGTGGTCGCCAGCAAGGTCGTTGTTGTCTGCTACTAGGGTAGATGCTAGTCGCCAAGGGCCTAGTGTGGCAGGTGTTTTGTAATTAATTATTTTATTGACCATAGCAGTAGCGTCAGCTACAGAGCGTGCGGGCAACCTACCTACGCCTATATCCAAGGTGTTTAGTAATTTATTGGTTTCGATGTTTTCGTTATCATCGAGAAAACCGTAAAAATCATCGGTAGAGAAACTTGCAAGGGTGTATGTAGACTCGAGAGACTCAAATACTGGCACAAAGTTAGAATTGTTGGGGAGTCTGTATTTGTAATCGTAAGATGCACCGCCCAGCAGTGTAAGGTAATGGGGCATTTTTGTAGAATCTGAGCCAGCACGGAGGTAGAACATACGTACAAAATCGCGAATGGCACTGATGTCTTGTGAACCAGAAGAGAACTCATTGTATATTTCTTCGGGGGTGGTTACCAGTACTTTCATGTTGTCGTGAGAGCGGTGGTAATCGGCGAGTTGATTGGCCTGTTGTAAAAAGCTTTTGTGAGTAACGATGATATTATCTACTTGAGGGCTGCCGTGCAAATTCTGGTTGGCCACTGGCCCGGCTGGTAGAGGTGTGTATAAAGCGAGGCTATTCAAAGCTGCGAATTCTCGTAGCTTACTAGCATCGCGAGAGAATGACAGGGTGCTGCCACTTAAAGAACCTATGAGCTCAACGGGTGATTGTGGGTTAGTGATGTCCCACACGCGAGTGTTGGCATTGGCACCCTGAAGCTGGTAATTGGCTATTTTGCCAGCACCCACGCTGTTAAGGTCTCTGAAGCTGAGTTGGTCTGAATTGATGCTAAGTTGTCTGCGTGCATTTATCT
>CAZRPA010000150.1:0-9756 GCA_964601855.1 uncultured Flavipsychrobacter sp.
AACCGAACTATAGTAGCTGTGCGAATGTCCATGAATTCTGAGATGATTTTCTATGGCATCCTCAGTAATGGCAGTAGCAAAATCGTACAAATGCGCAGGCAACCCTTGCAAAAGTGGCAGATTATCGGGCTGGTGGATATTGAGCTTTTTCAATTGCTTTTTACCCTTTTTCTCATATACTTTCACCACTTCTACATCAGGATACATCTTATAACGGTGAGATGTAAAATTAAATAAGAAACCAGGTTCAAAGTCTATGAGTGCATTACCCTTTAGCATCATAGCACTAGCTTTTACAGCTTGTGGAGCCAGTATTTTTTTTGCTTTTTTCACCACATCTTCTGTGTCAAACTTCCATAGCCATTCTGGTGGTTTCATGGTTATTCGCCCAGACCAATCATCAATGCTGAAATGGCAGAAAGCAGCTTCTTTGTCATCTAGCGTAATTCCATAAGGTTTCAGTAGTTCATTTTTTTCATTATCCCAGTTTTTATACTTCGTAAAAAAAGAACGCCCATGATGATTTTCGAGATGTGCAAAAGCAAGTACTACATGCTCGCACAAATCTGTACTAGAAGAACAATTGCATTTGTAATCAATTGAATTTTCTCTGTCGTAACTAATTACTGGATAAAATGTCTGGTTTTTAAACTTGTACAAAAAATGAAACTTAGTATGCTCTTCATCTAAATTAGATAACGTAATTCGCTTGCTAAGTTCTCTGGTTACATTGAATTTACTACTGGTTCGCACCAAATAAAAAACTTGATTTGGAGGACAGTCTATCCTTTTCCAATCATTAGAAACAGTCTTCTGTGGAGGAGCAGCTACTTCTAAAGTAGTTGGTAGTTTGGAGGCATTTTCAGCAATTTTTTGATCAATGCTTAAAAAATCTACCTCCGCTACACCTTCAAGATGATTTGCCAATTCAATCATTGTAACACCAAACTGGGTGACCAAAATATGAATAGCAGCAGCCACAACATGTTTACAACTGCTAAACCTATCCATTGACAAACAATCGCAATTACCTCCACTAATAGGTATTAACGCATTGAAGCTCACCGCATAGTATCGTATTGTGTTAGATTCACTACGAACTATAAACTTGTACGTATCACCAGAAATATTGGTTGTTTTTATGTATCTGCTACAATTGGCATAATACATTATTCCCGAATCAATAGCTGATGAGTTGTACGCCATTAAATAATCGATGAGTATATCTTTAGAGGACATCATAACCGCAAAATAACAGAAGTAGCGTGTTTAATGTGGACCTTAACTATTTAGGTTATACACACATTACAAACATGAGGCTATGGTGGGCTATTTTCCACTAACTTTGACCGCCTTAAAACAAAGGGGGTCTTATGCTGCATTTCGAAAGGTTTATTCTTAATAATGGATTACGAGTATTGGTACATACAGATACGGCTACACCTATGGTAGCGGTGAATCTACTGTATGATGTGGGTGCAAGAGACGAAGAAGCAGGCAGAACGGGATTTGCTCATCTTTTTGAGCACCTGATGTTTGGTGGCAGTGTAAACATACCCGAGTATGACGAACCACTGCAAATGGCAGGTGGCGAAAACAACGCCTACACCACCAACGATATCACAAACTACTATATACAATTACCACTGCAAAACATAGATACTGCTTTTTGGCTGGAAAGCGACAGGATGTTGTCGCTGGCTTTTGGCGACAAAAGCCTAGATGTGCAACGTAAAGTAGTGTGCGAAGAATTTAAAGAACACTACCTTAACAAGCCCTATGGCGATGCATGGCACCTGCTGCGCAAACTGGCTTATAAAACACACCCTTATCAATGGCCTACCATTGGCGAAAATCTGGAGCAGATAGAAACAGCTCAATTAGAACATGTTAAGGCATTTTTCTTCAAGCATTACAGACCAGTAAATGCGATATTGTGTGTAGCAGGCAATGTGACTAAAGAACAGGTAGAAGCACTAGCTACAAAATGGTTTGGAGATATAGAAGCTGGTGATAAATATGTAAGACAACTACCCGCCGAACCTCGTCAAGAAGAAGCGAGAATACAAGAACACACTTCCAATGTGCCGCTGGATGCGCTATACAAAGCGTGGCACATTACTGGCCGACTGGCACCTGGCTATTACGCCGCTGACCTCATAACAGAGATAATGGGCAGTGGCTTGTCATCCAGATTGTATCAGCGACTGGTGAAAGAGGAACAACTTTTTAGTAGTATCAATTGCTACCATACAGGCAGCCTAGACCCTGGCATGCTGGTAATAGAAGGCAAGGTACGCGAGGGTGTGACACTAGAAACAGCCAACGAAGCAGTTGAAAAAGAAATAACTCACCTTACAGACAACGGTGTAAGCGATAGTGAACTACAAAAGGCCAAAAACAAAATAGAGTCCATGATAGCCTTTGAAGATATGAGTTTGCTAAATCGTGCCAATAATCTGGCATATTATGAGCTGATAGGCGATGCAGCACTCATAAATGCTGAATGGGACAAATATAATGCTGTAACCACTACCAGTCTGCTGGCAGAGGCAAAAGAGATATTCAGACCCGGCAACTGCAACACACTACTGTATAGGGCAATAGGCAAATAATAATAAAATGGAGCAAAACAATAATACTGGATTCGAAAACCGGATCACCAAACTATTTGGGATTAAATATCCCATTATACAGGGTGGTATGATATGGGCAGCAGGCTGGCGACTAGCGGCTGCTGTGAGTAATGCTGGCGGACTGGGTATAATAGGCGCCGGGAGTATGTACCCAGATGTACTGAAGGAACACATAAAAAAGTGCAAAGCAGCTACCAACAAACCATTTGCAGTAAATCTTCCTTTATTGTACCCATCCATAGAAGAACATGTAGCCACTATAATAGAAGAAAAAGTGCCTATTGTGTTTACATCGGCAGGTAACCCCAAAACATGGACAGCGCACCTGAAGGCACACGGCATAGTCGTAGTGCATGTAGTATCTAGTGCAAAATTTGCGCTGAAGAGCCAAGATGCTGGTGTAGATGCTGTGGTAGCCGAAGGATTTGAAGCCGGAGGACATAACGGGCGAGAAGAAACAACCACCCTATGCCTGATACCCGCTGTAAGAGCTGCAATCAATATTCCACTGATAGCCGCAGGCGGCATAGCTACAGGTAGGGGAATGATGGCTGCAATGGTGCTAGGAGCAGAGGGCGTGCAAATGGGTAGTAGATTTGTGTGTACACCTGAAGCATCAAGTCATGACGCTTTTAAGCAAGCTGTTGTTAATGCAAATGAGGGCGACACGGTGCTTTCGTTGAAAAAGCTAACACCTGTTAGGCTCATAAAGAATGAATTCTATTCTAAAGTCGCTGCGGCAGAAAACAACTGTGTCACTACCGATGAACTAAATGCATTATTAGGCAGAGGAAGAGCAAAACTGGGCATGTTTGAAGGCAACATGACCGAAGGTGAACTGGAAATAGGACAGGTAAGCAGTATAATAAACGACATAACACCAGCTGCAGATGTGGTAGCACAAGTGTGGCAGGAATTTACGGCTGCTTGTACTTCACCATTTACCCATTAATATATATGTATATTCACCAACGTTTTACCCTTTTGCACCGTCTGTAATGCAAGCAATAATAGTTGCTAAAAGTTACAATACTAACTATAGTTAGTATCAAAGTAAATTAAGTTCCTGAACTTGATTTACTTTGATATATTTGTATAGTATTTTTATCTTTACCCGATAAATTTTTATGAAAAGATTTTTATTTACCATAGCCATATTCTTGTGTATCAATAACTTGTACGGTCAGGCAATAACCCTGCCTACTGGCAATCTCGATGCATGGTACCCTTTTTGTAGTGGAGCAGATCTGGTAGACAGGACATTTGCAGGATATGACCTGACAGGAGCGAACTTAACCCCCGCTACCGATCGCTTTGGCAGGCCAAATAGAGCTTACAGCTTTAATGGAGTCAATAGCGAAATGCATTATTCTACCTTCTTTCCTATACCTGTTTTTGGTGTGGTTGAGTTTACTTACTCTTGCCACATATACCCTACGGCTATACAAGATGCTATAATACTGTATAACGGTAATCCTACCGTAAACGGACTAGGTATTGTAATGAATGATGGAACATTCGGTGGCGGACCAGGCAACAGTGTTTCTCTTTTGTTTAACGGCACAGACCAGCAACTACCCACTCCAATCACTATCAATCAATGGCATCATTTGTTGGTACGCAGAGTAGGAAATGGTTACGTGTTTTTTGTAGATGGTGTAAACGTAGGCAACTACATACCTGCAACTCCACCTGGTTTTGCTACTCCCACTACAGTTTTCCAACTGGGATATGATTTCACTGCTAATGCAAGAGCATTTACAGGTAGGATAGATGACGTTGCTATTTACAGTCGTCAGGTAAACAATGCAGAAGTACTGAGGCTACGTGATTTCAATCCTAATATCATTTTCACATTAGGAGTTGACACAGCCATATGCGAAAACTCAATCACCCTTGGTGGTGGTGGCATAGGAGCAGGCCTAGATACTACTCAATATCCCAACAAACAGTTCTTCACTGGCGGTTACAAATACACTTGGAGCAATGGGGATACTACAAAATCTACAATCTCTATCAACTTCCCTACTGGTGTTGTTACTCCCGACTCTACCCGTTCATTGACTATAGAAAAGTTATATTCTTGCCCTACAAACAGAGCAGTAACGATTCGTCACATTATACCTAAGGTAGACCTTGGTAATGATACAATTTTTTGTTCTGGCGATTCATTAACTCTTAATTCTGTACCCAACGCTGTTTCTGAATATTTATGGAGTACTGGCGACACTACCGCTACTATAAGAGTAGGAGTAACAGGTGTGTACTCTGTAATTTGTGATAGCCTTTCTGGAAGGTGCATAGCTTTAGATACTGTTTCTGTTGTTGTGGTTCCACCTACCAGAGTGAGCTTGCGTAGCGATACTTTACTATGTCAAGGTGGTTCTGTTCTACTATCATCATTAGACACACCATACACAGCACCTGTGTATAGATGGAGCGATGGTATCACCACCACACCTACACTAAATGTAACTGCAACAGGTACTTACTGGCTTGAAGTTACCGACAATAGCTGTAAAGACGCTGATACTATAAATATAACCATAGTGTATGACACAGTAACTGTTTTAAGTAACGATACTGCTATATGTAAGGGAGCTTCAGTAACAGCTATATCATCGTTCGACCCATCTATAACCTACCAGTGGACACCTACTACAGGCATGCCAGTATCTACTATACCTACACCACTTATCACGCCCGATACGTCTGCATGGTATGTAGTTAATGCTACCATATTATCATGCGTTGCCAGAGATTCATTTTATATAGACGTACAGCCAAATCCTATCGTAAACATGGGTGGTTATAGAAATGTGTGTAAGTATGACACTATCAAGATAACACCCATAGTATCTCCAGGCTGGTATACTAACTACATATATGATTGGACTCCAGGAACCTTCCTTGATGACTCCACAGCACCTAGTGTTATATTTACAGCAGGTGACACAACAAAACTGGTACTAACAGTAAGTACACCTGCTGGGTGTACAAGTGCTGATTCTATAATTATTTTCAAATACAATGGAAATTTTGCATCTATGAGCCCAGACACTACCGTTTGTCCTGGCGACTCAATACAATTATTCCCAGTATCTACTGAACCGGGAACGACTTATTATTCTTGGAATCCACCGACGTATATTGACAATGCCAACTCGGCTACGCCTATTATTAAACCTATCACCAATATCAACTACGACATTATAGCTACTAGTATGTTTGGTTGTAAAGACACACTATCGTATTCTATATCCGTGAATCCCGCTGCCGTCATAACCATTACAGATTCGGTAGTACTCTTCCCGGGTGAAACCTATCAGATATCGCCTATTTCTAACTGTACTTATTACTCATGGGCTCCACCTATAGGTCTGTCAGATACATCTGTTTCAAACCCAATAGCTAATCCTCCGGTAAGTACTAAATATATAGTAACAGCAAAAACCGAAGATGGCTGTAAAGCAATAGACTCTATAAGCATTAGAGTAAGCGAATACTCTATAATTTCAGTGCCTAATGCATTTGCTCCGAGCTCATCGGTAAATGGTAAATTGAAAGTAATACTGAATGGCATTGCTCGCTTACGCTTTTTCAGAATATACAACAGATGGGGCAATCTGGTGTATGAAGGTGAAGATATAGCTGATGGCTGGGATGGCACTTTAGGCGGAGTATCGCAACCACAAGGTGTGTATGTATACGAGGCAGAGGCTGTTACAGATAAAGGCAAAATACTGCGCAAACAAGGCAACGTAACACTGCTGAGATAATAAACAACAACTAACTTTACAATGCAAAGGGGCTGAAACAACATTCAGCCCCTTTGTTATTACATGTTCAAAAGACCTTCAGATACTACTACAAACCTGTAAGGAAAGCCATTGTATCTACACCATCGGCATAGTTATTTAAGGCGGGTTTCTGAGCACTTCCAAAAGGAAAAAATCCCTTTCCAATAATAGCCTGAATATTATCGTTGCTGGTGAGCGATGATACTAACGATTGATGATCGTCGTAAAAACGATAATGTAGCACACTAACAGCCGAAAACGGAAGATCATTCTCTACCATAAGCAAAGATTCATTGCTCATATAGGGTACTCTGTTGAGCAGGTATATAGCTAGGTGATAGTCATAGTTGTTTTTGTATTTATTAAGGTCTGCATAGTCATTGTACTTGCCAAAAAGCTGCAACAGACGTGCAAAATCGAAATTGCGAGGCACACAAATCTGAGTCACATTTCTACACCCTAAGCCATAATAGAGATATACATCATCTGCCAGTAGCAGTAATTCTTCGTCGGTTTCGGTGCCATCCAGTATGGCTACAGAAGTACGATTTTGGCGAATAATGTGTGGGTATTTACCAAAATACTGTTCGAAATAGCGGGCGGTGTTGTTACTACCAGTAGCTATATAAGCATCGCACCCGTTAAGGCGCTCAGCTACAGATATTTGCCCGCCAATAGACGGGTCTGTGCGTAGCATGTAGTCAATGATATGCTGCTGCAGCACATCATCTTTAGAAGACAACTTGATATGAAGATGGTGACCACAAACGAAGGCACACAAAAAATCATGAAAGCCCACCAGAGGAATATTGCCCGCCATTATGATACCTACATTGCGGGGCGACGAAGGCATAGTGTATGCTGCCACCCACTCATTTAGTTTTTCCCTATCCAGATATTGCTCAACAATGTTAGCCACAGCCATATCTATATGTGCTGCAGTAAACCAGGCATTGGCCTGAGCAGCTCTGAACTTGGCATTTTGCCACTCTTCATTGTTTGCTTTTAGGTACTCACCTACTCTGACTAGCAGGTCAATTCTATTGTTGAGCAATGTGTTTTCTATCATAATAAATCTTATGCTTGATGTGGTACAATTTAGATTACAGTATTTGTAACGAAGTTGTAACTTTGACCAACAAAATCTGTAAAAAAAGAAAAGTTTTATGGCTATAAAAATAACCGACGAATGTATTAATTGTGGTGCGTGCGAACCAGAATGTCCTAATAATGCGATATATGAAGGTGGTGTAGAGTGGGCAATAGCAGACGGAACATCTGTAAAAGGAAGCTATACACTAATGGACGGCACTGTAACAGATGCTACTGCTGCTCATCAACCTTTTTCTGTAGATACCTACTACATCACTGCAAACAAGTGTACCGAGTGTCAGGGTTTTCATGAAGAGCCACAGTGTGCTGCCGTATGCCCTGTAGACTGCTGCGTACCTGACGAAATGTACAGAGAAACAGTAGATGAGCTTTTGTCTAAAAAAGGCAAACTACACCTGTAACAATCGAGAACATTATTAAAAAACTAAGCCTAACTAACATTATTATATTTAGTTAGGCTTAGTTGCTTTAGTCGAGCTTAGGCATGCCTATCTTTTTCCAGGAGTCGTCCTTTTTCAATCCTGATTCGTCTAACACTTCTGCTATTTCCTTCAGAAAATCGGGACCGAATGCTGCACTGTATATTGTCTTTTTGGTGTTTTTATAATTGATAGTGATGTTTAAACCTGGCAAGTCGGGCAATGGATTATCATACATTTCCTTGCAAGTATCTACCCTGTACTTTACAAACATATCTATGATACCTCTGGCTTTTTCTACACCTATGTTTTTCTGAAAGATACCTGTATCCTGTGTAAATCTGTTGCCTGTATAGGTAGCAGTTCCATTTTTGTTAATGTCGATAGTGTAATCGGGACACTGACCATAACACATGGTGCGGTGCAAGCCCACCGATACAATATTGCTAGTGGTAGCTTTCTGTTTTTTCTTTTGTTTAGATTTTTTGGCTAATGCACACGAAAGAGAAGAGAGCATTAAAATAACCAAAGCAATTTTCTTCATTTTATTTTAATTTACAACCCCAAAGATAGTTGTATAAAACGAGAAAGCGCCCTACCCTAAACACTACTGATATGCAGATAATAGAAGAACATGAAGAACTATTTTACAGACTTTCACTATCCTTTGTGCCGGGTGTAGGAAACAAGACCAGCAGGGCTATGCTGGAGAAGTATGGTAGTGCAACAGCCATCTTCAAATCGCCACTGAAAGAACTGAAAAACAATGATGGCATCACTGATGCCAAAGTAAGGGGATTTGTGGATGCAGAGGTACTGAAACGAGGCGAGCAAGAACTGAACTTTGTGCTGAAAAACAATGTACGCGTACTGTGCATCAAAGATAACTACCCCAAGCGGCTCACTAACTGTGTAGATGCACCTACTATACTGTACTACAAAGGTAATGCCGACCTAGATGCTGCCAAAATAGTAGCCATAGTAGGCACGCGCAAAAACACCGACTATGGCCATAAACTATGCGAAGAACTGGTAGACAGGCTGAAACAAGTAGATGACATACTAATAGTGAGCGGACTGGCACTGGGCATAGATGCCATAGCCCACAAACGATGTGTGCAGCAGAGCATACCTACAGTAGGCATACTAGGGCACGGTCTAGACCGCATATATCCGTTTACACACAAAGGGCTGGCAACACAAATGGAGGAAAATGGCGGCATACTGTCTGAGTTTGCGTCAGAGACGGCGCCAGAGCGGGGCAACTTTCCGGCACGAAACAGGATAGTGGCAGGCATGAGCGATGTGACCGTAGTAGTAGAGAGCAATGCCACAGGTGGCGCACTGATAACAGCCACTATGGCGGCAGGATATAACCGGGAAGTGGCTGCATATCCAGGCAGAGTAACCGACACCAGAAGTGCTGGCTGCAACGAGCTAATACGCACCAATGTAGCCGCTATGATAACCAAGGCCGATGACCTAATAGAACTAATGAACTGGGACACCAAAAAAGTGCGCAGACCAGTGCAACAGCAACTATTCATAACGCTGACACCCGAAGAGCAAACCATTATAGACCTGCTGCAAACACGAGATAGTGTACACAGCGATGAGTTGTTTCATCAGTCGGGGCTAGCTAACTCTATGCTGGCTGCTACTCTGCTGCAACTGGAAATGCAGGGGCTAATAAAGTCATTGCCAGGGAAGTTGTACAGAATGGATTGAGGATAGTGGTAAGGATATCTACGATTGCTGTTGGGGGGCTGTGGATTTGGTGCTGAAGGA
>CAZRPA010000151.1:0-9753 GCA_964601855.1 uncultured Flavipsychrobacter sp.
CTGCAAAATTAATCTTGAAGAAACCTAAAATTAATGATGGATTTCCCTAATTCTGCCAATATTTTGGGAATATAATACAAAACCAAGTTACATTAACTGGTTTTTTCTCAACTTTACACTATGGGTAAGTTTTCAGATTCTATAAAGCCAGCACACAGCAAGTTTATAAAACACCAGAAAATGTTTTTTGTGGCTACTGCGCCCCTTACTGCCGATGGTCACATAAATTTGTCGCCCAAAGGGCTAGATAGCTTTAAGGTACTGACCCCCAACAAAATAGCTTATCTGGATGTGACTGGTAGTGGTAATGAAACATCTGCACATATACTAGAGAATGGGCGAATTACCATTATGTTTTGTGCATTTGATGGTGCGCCCAATATTATGCGTTTGTATGGCACTGGCTATGCTGTGCTGCCCACACAGCCCGAATGGGAGGAGTTGTATAGCCACTTCAAACCACAGCTGGCAGTAAGGCAAATAATAGTGGCTGACATACACAAAGTACAGACCTCTTGTGGATATAGTGTGCCCCTATACGACTATGCTGGTGAGCGTGACCATGCCATAAAATGGGCCACCAAAATAGGGGAGGAAGGTGTGGAACAATATAAAGCTCAAAAAAACAAAGTTAGTATGGATGGCTTGCCTACAGCATTGGCTAAGGTGTAAAGGCTCAATCTATCTGCTGCCAAACAATAGGCTACCTATACGCACCATGTTGCCCCCAGCGGCTATTGCCAAAGGGTAGTCTGAACTCATGCCTATGGAGCAAACTGAAAAATAGGGTTTGTTGAAAAAAGTAGTTTCTGCCAGGTATGTGAAAAAGTTGTGTATCTGGGCAAATTCTTCTTTTATTTTCACCTCATCATCTGTGTTGGAAGCCATGCCCATCAGTCCACAGATTCTTACATTTTGTAGCGTATCTATTTGTGCATTGTAGTAGTCGAGCAAGGACAGAATTTCTTTCTCATCCATCCCAAATTTTGTCTCTTCCTCAGCTACATGTAGTTGCAGCAGCACATCTATACTTCTTTGGTTTTTTAGTGCTTGCTTGTTGATCTCCACCAGCAGTTTGAAGCTATCCACTGCATGTATCATGTGTACAAAAGGGGCTATGTACTTAACCTTATTGGTTTGCAGATGGCCTATGTAGTGCCAGTGTATATCTGCTGGCAAAAGCGATTGTTTTTCTACCAGTTCTTGCACATAATTTTCGCCAAAATGCCGCTGCCCCAAATCATACATTTCTTGTATGTCGCAGGTTGGTTTGGTTTTAGAAACGGCTACAAGGGTAACCCCTGTAGCCGTCAATTCATTGTATATAGTTTTCCAAGCTTGTTTATTCACCATATCATGCAGCTTTATTAGTTTGCGTATTCGCTCATAAATTTGATTCGCATCATTTTTAGGTGTTCTACGCTCACATCTCTGTCTTTAAATTCTTCATAAGCACTATCCATATCATCGTCGTGGCTATTGCGGAAGTAGTCGAATATGTCTTCTTGCTCGTATTCGTCCAGTTCGTTTTCTAAACAATAATCCAGATTGAGGCGGGTGCCGCTAGCTACTATCGTTTCCATTTCCAGTAGTAGATCTGGTAGTGTCAATCCTTTGTTTTTAGCTATAGTTTCCAGCGGTATTTTTTTATCAATGTTCTGTATGATGAACACTTTCATGCCGCTTTTATTCACTACGCTTTTCATCACAAAGTCGTCGGGCTTAACTATGTCATTTTCATCGACATAAGAAGATATCAGCTCCACAAATTTACTGCCATACCTTATTGCCTTGCCCTTGCTTACGCCTTGAATTTTTTCCAGCTCGCCCAGTGTAGTAGGGTAGTTGGTAGCCATATCTTCCAGCGAGTTTTCGAGGAAGATTACAAAAGGTGGAAGGTTCTTTTCTCTTGCCACCTGTTTGCGCAGGTCTTTCAGCATCTCAAACAGCACGGGGTCGGTAGTAGCTGGTCCGCTACTGCCACCACCAGTTTCTTCATCATCGCATGTAGCTTCTTCGTACTTATGGTTGAGGGCCACCATAATGGAGTATGGTTTCTTATGAAACTTGTGACCCTTTTCAGTGATTTTAAGTAGGCCATATTCCTCTATGTCTTTCCTTATCATGCCTTCCAGCATCATTTGGCGTATTAGAGAATTCCAGAAGTTGGCATCCATTTCCATTATCAGTCCTGCACCAAAAGACTTCAACTTATCATGTCTGAAAGTTTGAATCTGAGGATTAGCCCTGCCCAGTATAACATTCACTACATAATCAATACCGAAGCGTTCGTCGAGCTCAGAAATAGCATCAAGTGTTATCTTGATACTGTCTTTAACTTCCAGTTTTTCTTTGGGGTTTTTGCAGTTGTCGCAGTTGCCGCAGTTTTCGTTTTTGTATTCCTCACCAAAGTAGTGTAGCAAAAGTCTGCGCCTGCACACACCGCTTTCTACATAAGCTAGTGTTTCAGATATAAGCTGAGCACCCATTTCGCGTTCGCTCAGTGGTTTGTCGCGCATCAGATGTTCCAATTTTTGCACGTCTTTGTGCGAGTAGTATAACAGGCATTTACCTTCCATACCATCTCTACCACCTCTACCAGTTTCCTGATAGTAGTTTTCTAGAGATTTTGGTATGTTGTAGTGTATCACAAAACGCACATCTGGCTTGTCTATACCCATACCAAATGCGATTGTTGCCACTATCACATCAACCTTCTCCATCAAAAACTGATCTTGTCTGGTAGATCTTATTTGCGATTCCAGCCCCGCATGATATGCTACTGCACTTATACCATTTGCTTGTAGTGTTTGCGCCAGCTCTTCAGTGGTTTTACGGTTGAGTGTGTATATGATACCACTTTTACCTTTCATTGTGTTTATAAACTTCACAATGCTTTTTAGCGTTTGCTCCTTGCTTATTTTAGGTACTATTTCATAGTACAGGTTTGGTCTGTTGAACGAGTCTATGAATATATTGGCATTGCGCAGATTAAGGTTTTTTACTATATCGTCTTGCACCTTGGGGGTAGCAGTAGCTGTAAGGGCTATTATAGGCAGTTCTGGGTTTATCATATCTATCATATCGCGCAGCTTGCGATATTCTGGTCTGAAATCATGCCCCCATTCAGATATACAGTGAGCCTCATCTACAGCTATAAATGATATTTGCAGATCGGCAAAAAATGAAATATTTTCTTGTTTAGTCAGGGTTTCAGGAGCTACATAAAGCATTTTTGTGCGTCCCTCGGTAAGGTCCGACTTTACTTTCTTTTGCTGCGCTTTGCTCAGTGTAGAGTTAAGGAAGTGTGCAATATTATCTCTGGTACTGTAGCCTCTAATAAGGTCAACCTGATTTTTCATCAGGGCTATCAATGGCGAAACCACTATTGCCACACCATCGCTGAGCAGTGCTGGCAACTGATAACATAATGACTTGCCACCACCGGTAGGCATTATCACGAAAGTATCTCTGCCTGAAAGAATGCTAGATATTATTTCTTCTTGTTCTCCCTTAAAGGTATCAAAACCAAAGTATTGTTGTAATTCCTCTTTTAAATTATATTGTTTCTTGCTAACAGCGTTCATGATAGATTTTTAACTAAAAGTTATTAAAATCATTCGCAGATCCATCATATTTACAGGATCATGATTTTAAAGGATGCGAATTTACGACTGTTAAGATAATATATAAGGGTAGCAATTGCAAGTGTTTTGTTATAAAATAAATTAGATTCTAGACAATATGGCTCTAAATTGTTGATTTCCAGTGTTTTTATTCTATAATGTGTTTTATTGTGCACCACTTGTTACCAGATGATATTTTTACGAAGTATATGCCCTTGGCAAAGTTTTGCATATTCATATTTATCAGGTTGCCACCTCTCTTTACGTTCCATGCATTGTGTTGCATTAATTTACCCGTTACATCATACACTGCAATTTGTAGTGTCTCATTTGTGGTACTTATATAGCTCACAATGCTGTTGCCTTTAGATGGGTTTGGGTACATCATACAATCCAGCGGGTCTTGTGTGAGTGTGTTTTCCACACTTGCTTGTTGTGCTAGATATCTTAGTGTTTTGTAGGCATTTATTTTTCCATGTCCCCATGTGTTGTTGCCGGCAGCCGGCAGTACACCTGTGTAGCTATCAGTTATTGCATTAGCATTGATGATGCTCTTCACAGAATCCGGGTTAAGTGTTGGATTTACTTGCAGCATGAGTGCCACAATGCCAGCTACTGCAGGGGCAGACATAGATGTGCCAGCCGACATTGCGTAAGGGTAGGTGCGACCGCCGATAGTTGTTTTGCTGATAACTGCAATATAGTTATCGCCTGTTGTAAAGTATTCTGGGTCGTAAGAGCTCACTGCCGATGCCAATGAAAAACCTGGACCTGTTATGTCTGGTTTTACTCTGCCGTCAGCCACTGGGCCCAGACTAGAAAATGGTGCTATTCTGCCGTTTACTGCTCCAGGATAGGATAATGATGACCCATTGATATTAGTAAATAAAGACTTGCTGGTGTATGCACCTACAGAAATGGCAGAGAAACTACTGCTGATATCAGATACAGTCATTTTGGTATCTCCAGATACTGCAAATGAATACCCAAGTTTTTTAAGCGCGCCGTAGTAGCCTGTGGGTGGGGCAATATATCCCTCCCACATATCTATAGTGCCATCTACGCCAGTAGCGGTGAGACAAATATTGTCGGATGTGTAGCTGTGTAGTGATACGAATGCATGTGGTTTACCGTTGTATTCATTGGCTACCATACTTATGGTCGCAAAACAAGTATCACCATCGGCACCTATAAGGACATAGTCTTGTACTGTGTCGGAAATGCAAATATTCAAAGTTGAGTCTGTACCGGAAATGCCATTATACAATTTCAGGTTAAGGCAAAAACTTTTGCTAGTATCGCCCCAAATATCTACCCATGTTTTTTGGTTGTTAGTATCCAGATATGGGGAGAAAGTGACAAATGTGCTTACATTATTGTCAGTGGAAGTGAAGGTTTTTTGCAGGTGTATAGTGTCTTCGCCACTGTTGCCAGCCGAACAGGTGAATATTTTTCCGGGTCCAGTAAGTGCATCGCAAGCCTGGCTAAAAAGAGAATGACCGTCATGCGGCCCCATACTGCTGCCCCAACTCAGGTTGGCGATACACGGTTTGCCTACGCTATTGGCATAGGTATAAATGTAGTTCATGCCATCTATTACATCTGTAACGCCACCAGTTACCCATTGGCTGGGTGCGGGCATAATGCCTACAAACACCATTTCGCTTTCATAAGCCATGCCCCTAAACCTATTATTTGCAGCATTGCTACCGTATCCTGATCCTGCTGCTATGCCAGCCACATGGGTGCCATGAGAAGTGATGGATGTGTCGCATCCTGCTGTTCTCATAGCATTTGAGTCGGTATATTCATTGCCGTATGCAAACCCTGAAGGTGGTGTGCCACTTCCTTTTTGTGCCCATATTCTTTTCACTCTGTATTCGCCATGTAAGCTATCGTATAGGGTAGGGTGTTCATAATCAAACCCTGCATCAATGATGCCCACTACTACACCCTTTCCTGTCATAGGTACAGGCAGGTTAAACCCTTTTTGGGCTGAGTCTGCTCTGGTAGTTTTTCTGGCAGCATCCATAGCAGGTGATATGGGAGCATCTACATCAATGTGAGTTACGCCAATTACTTTCGCTAGGTCGGTGATACCTCCAAGTGGAATTTGCACAGTCCAGATTTTTCCAGCCTTGGTTCCTATTATTGTACCAGTAGCCAAAACTGCAGCCTCGTTCACATCCTCATTTACTTTTATTAGCGCACTCAGGTACCATTTGCTGGCTATTTGCTTGTATACATATCCTTTTATTGGTACTTTCTTATTCTCTGATTTAGCTGTTTCATGTAAATACAGCTTTGTAAGAGCAGATAGCTGTGCAGTAGTAGATTGTGCAGGTACACATGGGGCTATGACCAAACATAGCAGTAAAGTGCTTAGTGATTTTTTTATCATTACAAATTGGCTAGGTTATTTTTGTAAATGGTAGCTACCGCAATTTAAGAATATATCACAGTATAACTATCTTTTGTATTTAGTTGTTTTCAAATAGCCATAACACTCAGTGTTTATTACATGCAAAAGGAGCGCAACTTTCGTAGCGCTCCTTTCGTGTATTAGTATGTTTTCGTAATTTTTTTTAGTGAGCACCTACGCTTACCTGAGGCATCTCTTGCGGATATAGTTTGTTTTCCAGCTTCTCGCGTATGGCAGAGAATGCAGCCAGAGTTTCGTCTATATCTTGGTCGGTATGGGCGGCTGTAGGTATTATACGAAGTTCTATTTGACCTTTGGGTATAACAGGATATACAACTACCGAGCAGAAGATGTCAAAATTTTCGCGTAGGTCAAAGGTCAGTTGCACAGCATCATAAAGACCACCTTTCATAAACACTGGCGTAACAGGAGTGTTAGATGTTCCTAGATCAAAACCTCTTTCTCTGAAACCATCTTGCAATCTGCGTACATTGTACCACAGTTTTTCGCGAAGCTCAGGTTTAGAGCGCAATAGCTCCAAACGCTTTAGGTTACCTACCACAAATGCCATAGGCAGTGATTTGGCGTATATCTGTGAGCGCATGTTGTATCTAAGGAAGGTAAGTATTTTTTTGTCGGCAGCTAGGAATCCACCTATACTAGCCATAGACTTTGCAAATGTAGAAAAGTAGATGTCTATATCGTCCATACAGTTTTGCTCTTCGCCTATACCAGCACCTGTCTTACCCATAGTACCAAAGCCATGAGCATCATCTACAAACAAACGGAACTGATATTTTTCTTTAAGCACCGCCAGTTCGCGTATTTTGCCTTGGTTGCCACTCATGCCAAACACACCTTCTGTTATTACCAATATGCCACCACCTGTTTTTTTCACCATTTCGGTAGCGCGTGCTAGTTGTTTGTCGCAGTCTGCTATGTCGTTGTGCTTGTATACATAACGGTGACTAGGTATTAGGCGCAGACCGTCTATTATACAAGCATGACTTTCTGCATCATATACCACCACATCATGTCTGCCACAAAGTGTATCAATAGTAGATACCATACCTTGGTAGCCAAAGTTGAACAACATAGCATCTTCTTTGCCCACAAATTCTGCCAGCTCTTTTTCCAGTTTCAGGTGATTATCAGAGTTACCACTCATCATACGAGCACCCATTGGTGAAGCTAAGCCGTATGTTGCTGCCGCTTCAGCATCAGCCTTGCGCACTTCCGGGTGGTTTGCCAATCCCAGATAGTTGTTCAGACTCCAGATTATTTTCTCTTTCCCCTGAAATTTCATACGATTCCCGATTTCACCTTCCAGCTTTGGAAATGCGAAATATCCGGGTGCCTTCTCAGCGTAGTCACCTATCGGTCCAAGTCTGTTTTCAAATTTTGCGAAAATGTCCATGTATATTTGTTTGATTATTGTATATAACTCACTTCATTTCACTTACAAACACCTATATTGTAAATAAGTTTTGCAAAATTAATAAAAATATCAAGGGCAGTTAGTATCAATTGTTGCAATTTTACAATCTAGTGTCTTAATTTAACACAGACGGTACAATAACATTATACAACATGGGTATATCAACTCGTTTTCGTTCCTTAGCAGTTTTCTTAATTTTTATATCTGTTGTAGCATCAGTAATCTCTTGTAAGAAATCAAACAAAGAGGTCGCTCGTCCTAAACTAGTGATAGGAATTGTGGTAGATCAGATGAGGTGGGACTATCTATACAGGTTTTATGGCAGATATAGCAACGATGGTTTTCGCCGTTTACTCAGTAAGGGTTATGAATGTCGCCAAACAACTATCAATTACTTGCCGTCGTATACTGCGCCTGGTCACGCTTGCATCTACACTGGCTCAGTGCCTGCTATACATGGCATAGCTGGTAATGACTGGTACGATGCTGGGACTGGTGAGGTTCATTATTGTGTAGATGATACTTCTGTAACCGCTACTGGCGACAAAGGGGAAGGATATTCGATGAGCCCTGCCAATCTGCTCACTACTACTATTACAGATGAGCTAAGATTGGCTACTAATTTTCGCTCGCGGGTATATGGAGTTGCCTTAAAAGATAGGGGTAGCATATTGCCAGCCGGTCATCTTGCAAATGCTGCATATTGGTATAACGATAAAACAGGTAATTTCATCAGTAGCACCTATTATAAAAACCCTAATCCTCAATGGTTGCAGTTTTTTAACAAACGCAGGGTAGGCGATAGTTTGGTGCAACTAGGCTGGGATCTGCTGTACAAGCCAGAATCATATATTAACAGTACTGCTGATGCTTCGCCATACGAAGGTCCGTTTAAGTGGGAAACTACTCCTACGTTCCCTCGTAGATTTGATACCCTTACCCCCAAAACCCGTAATACAGTATTGAAATCTATACCGGCTGGCAATACCTATTCTATTATGCTGGCAAAAGCTTGTATAGAAGGGGAAAAATTAGGCAAGAGCGGCTCTACTGACTTTCTTACACTCAGTCTTTCTTCTACCGATTATATTGGTCACCGTTTTGCACCAAATTCGATAGAAATTGAAGATACCTATCTGAGGTTAGATAAGGATATTGCCGACCTTCTGCAATATCTTGATAGGAAGTATGGCAAAAACAATTACCTTATATTTCTTACTGCCGACCATGGTGCAGCACATAACCCCCAATTTCTTACTGACAATAAGGTGCCAGCTGGAGCATCTGCTACTGACATTACTGTGGAAATAAACAACTACCTCAGTAGTATTTATGGGCTGGACTCAATAGTAGCATTTACAGACAACTATCAGATATGCCTCAACGAATTGCTTTTTACTCGCTACACACTAAGCCGCCCCGATGTTCGTAATACAATTATGAAGTGGCTAAAAGCCCGTGCAGAAGTGGCTTATGTGATAGACGTAGAAAACCAGGAAATTGCTCATGTACCAGAACCTATACGAAGTATGGTAATGAATGGATACCATGCTAGCAGAAGTGGCGGGATACAGATAATTCTTAAACCAGGTTGGTTTAATGGTCAAGGTCACACAACTGGTACCACTCATGGTACATGGAATCCGTATGATGCACATATACCCCTGCTGTGGTATGGTTGGCACGTTCCTCATGGCGCTACAAGTATGCCTGTTGGCATGACCGATATAACACCTACACTTGCAGATATGCTTCACCTGCAGATGCCTAACGGCTGTGTAGGTAAGCCAATACTGCCATTACTGGAAGCACACAACAACAAAAAGAGAAAAAACAGAGAGTAACTTATACATGATGGTAGGGCGAGTTGTTGAGTATACTCAGTGATCTATACACTTGCTCTGCTACGATGAGTCGCACTAATTGGTGTGGAAACACCAGCCCAGATAGCGACCAGCATTGTTTTGCATGGTTGCGAATGGTGTCTGTAACACCAAAAGCACCACCTATCAGTATCACCAGTGTCTTTACTCCCATGTTCATACATTGTTGCATTTGCTGCGACCACTGTATTGAGTTGTGCATTTTGCCTCTTTCATCTAGTAGTATGAGGTAGTGGTGAGGTTGCAGGCGTTTTAGTAGCATTTCTTCTTCTTGTAGTTTGGTTCGTGCTACATCGGTAGTGGCTGCTTTTTTGGGTGTTTGTAGTATCACCAGATCTATACTATTAAAATGATGGGTCTTTTTTAAGTAATATCGGATACCCT
>CAZRPA010000152.1:0-9716 GCA_964601855.1 uncultured Flavipsychrobacter sp.
CACAATAACCTTTGTGTTTAATACTATTTCCCTGTTTTTCATGCTCTATTATTTTCTAAATATTTCTACAGGGTCAACATTCGCAGCATTTCTTGCAGGAAAGTAACCGGCACAAGTTGTAATGACAATTCCCAACACAAAACTTTGGGTAAATAAACTAAGCTCAAAACTTATCGGAAAATAACCCACAGGACCACCCATGTATATGCCTGACATTATCCAAATTAAAATAGCGCCAAGAGCCAATCCCATAATTGTGCCTATTAATCCCATAATAATTGCCTCCATTAAAAAAATACTAATAACATCCCTCCCTGAAAAGCCTGTTGCTTTTAGAATAGCGATGTCATTAATCTTTTGCATGATTGTTGAACTCAATAGATTGTAGATGATAAATGCGGTCATTAATAATATGGATAAGGATATGGAATTCATTAGGGTGCTTCGTGTTTTGTCTCCACTTAACAAATCAGCGCTTGTCGTTTTCCAATCCTCTACGGTATATTCAGTTAGCTTCTGAAGTCGTTCGGCATAATATCCGGATCTATCGGCGTTGGGTGTATTGACGAAAATCGTACTGACGTAGGATGGGCCTTCTTTGATGAACTGCTGAGCTGTAGTGATATTTACATAGGACTTGGCTTGGTCATTCATGCTATTTCCAGTAGTGAAGATTCCAACGATCTTCATCACTTTAACTATGCCAAAGGAAGAGCTTACCGTGATGTTCTCATTTATTCCTAAGTTCAACTTTTCGGCTATTCCGCTTCCTATAATTATGCCGTTTAGATTGCCTTGTAAGTTGTTGATGCTTCCTGCAACCATATACTTGCCGGTGCTAAACATTGCATCATAGTCTATGATATTTACACCATTTCCTGTGCCTCTTATTTGCGCCTTACCTCGATTGTAGAATGCGTCGAAATATACCTGTGAGATCGCGTTAGTGACGTAAGATTGGCTCTTTACTACCTTAAGTAAATTTTCGGGATCGATTATTTTTTTGGAGAGCGTTGTAATTTGCGGGTTTACAATTACGTTGATATTATCCTGGTTACTTTTTTGGACAAACGGGCTGCAGATCTCATCGTTCTTATAGATTTTTATATGTGCGCTGTTCTTAAATATCTCATCCCTAGAGAACTTTGAGAAGCCGGCTGATAATGAGTTCATGAACAAGTAAACTCCGACTCCAATGGTTACACCTAGTGCAGCCGTGAAGGTTTGCTTTCTTCTGGCTACAATGTGTGTTATTGCTATTTCTACGTTTGCCTTTCTTTTCATAATTCGGTAGAGCTCCTACTTACTCTGGTTAAGGACATCATTTTAATAACTGATAGTATTGCGAACCCGCTGCTAAGTTCTAATTGCGATTAATTTGTGCACCTGCCTCTGACGTTACAGTTTTGTTTTCTGCGATATTGTCGGTAGTTAATACGGTATTTTCAGTAATTCCACTTAAGACCTGCACCCATTCGTTGCTCACAAATTTTGTTTCCAACTTTACTTTCTCCTTCTTCCCCTTTATATGAACATAGCCGCCAAAATCAATGTACTTCCTTGGAATAAGTAATGCGTTTTTATTTTGTGAGACGATTATATTGGCTTGAAGCTGGGTTTTTATAATTGTAAATTCGATAGGGTCACTCAGGGCTATTTTGCAAATGAATGATTGTGTTGATTCGTCGAAAGAGGGTGATATTTCTGTTATCCGTCCGTTATAGGTTTTTGTTTTATTTACGTTTAATTTTACGACAGCATCCTGGCCGATTTTTACCTTCTCAATGTTTCCCTCGTCTATGTTTACCTTAGCATAAATGAATTTGGCATCTCCAATAGTTGCAATTACATCGCCTTTTCTTACGAAGTCTCCAGGCTCTTTGAGCTTTTTATATACTCTACCGCCTACCACAGCTTTTAAATTATTCCGCGATGATTGCGAACTATATATTTTTTTTGCCGTTTTGCTATTGATTAACTGCTGATCTGCTTGCTGCTTGAGCAAACGATAATTTTCGAGTGCTGAATGGTAATTTGCCTTTGACGTTGCAAACTGCAAAAAATAACTTTCGTATTCCGTCTTGGAAACCGTATTCTTTTCATACAACAGTTTATACCGTGAAAACTGAATGGAGTCAATGCTTTTTTTCTGATAAGATAGTTGTAAGGAAGACTCTGCCTGTAGTAATGCAGGCGCATTGACTTTGGTGTTTTCCTCTGCAATCTTAAAAAGAGCCTGAGAACTTTCATCGTTAAACAGATTTTCTCGGTTATCTATAACCGCCAGTACTGCTCCAGGAATTATATCATCTCCTTCGTTGAATCTAATCTGAGTAAGATAGCCATCTACTTCCGCAGTCAGATTATAGGTGTTGTCTGCTTCCAAAATACCGGATGCAAAAACAAGTTCTGTTACATCTTTTCTTATTGGCGTTGTTTCCTCTGATTTCTTTCCACAAGAAGTTAGCGCTATTGCAAATACAGCGAGAAAGGCACAAATTCGGTTCATTTTATTTTATTGTAAATTTTAATTTTCGATTCGTTTAGCAAAACTGAAACTGACGCTGAAATTGATGTATAGCTACTGTTGACCATTTCGTTATAAGAAAGAAGTAGTTTATCAAGCGAAATAATTCCTTCTCTATAGTTCTCCAGATTTCTTCTATAGGTATCTGCCCTTAACATAGCCACCTGCTTGTTGCTATTAGATTGCGACACAGATTTAATGTACTCAATTTTCAGCTGCTCAAAATCTAAATTTGCTTTAAGTCGCTGGTGTTCTGTGTTTTCGACGGATAATAAGTAGTCGTATTTCGCCTTGGATATTTGTGCAATGGTATTTGCCGTTGGTATCTGCCAACTTAATTTTAGCCCGATATAGTTGCTGTTGATCCAATTGACGTGCTGGTCGAATAGGCTGAAATTGTCGCTAAATTGTTGATTGCTGTTTGATCCGAATGCATTCAAGCTTGGCAATAACGTTCGCTTTGACTGCTTGTATGAAGCCAGTGCGTATTGCTGTTTATTGTAACTGCTGATATAATTCAACTCATTAACTGAAAAGTTGGGCTCCTTGCTATCAGAATAACCAGGAGTATCACTTATTAGAATGTCTTCAGATTCAGGAATGTCGCAGAGAATTTTCAAAGCCAAATATTGTGATGAGATTATGTAATTTATTTGCTTTGATGACTCCACTGAGTTTATGTAGCTTGCTTGTGCATCATTGACATCCTGCTGCCGGGCAATACCCACTTGATACTTATTTGTGACCATTTGAAATATCGTATCCGACACCTTTATGTTCTCATTTGTTGAAGCCAATTGCGCCTGCAATGTGATGATGTTGTAATAAAATGTGGCTATATTCTCATACAATGCCTTTCTCGATATCTTGTTATCGATGGTTGTTGCTGAGATATTTATCTTTGCGAGTTTATAGATTTGCCAACCACTTGCATTTATTAGTTTAACCTCTGCGTATTGGCTAAAGTTATTTGTATACTGAATACCTGTTTCAATTTCTCTATAGGTGCCGGGAGTTCCTCCAAACGTCTCAGCAGGGAAAAGACTAACCGGTAGTTTAGTGTTGTTAGTGCTGCTGAGTCCAATATTTGCATTAACATCCGGTATTGCCAGCAATGCGGCGAGCTTAGCCTTTTTTGCCTGGTCCAACTTTATGTCATCTGACTTTAGTACAGTACTTTTCAGATTGACATAGTCGACCAAGGAGTCTAACGAATTAAATAAGTGTTGCGCCTTTGCTGATGATCCTGCAAAGACTATGAGCATCAGGCAACAAAAAACATTAGTTGAAACGACTTTCATTATAATCTAATTAAATATATAGTTTTGGCGAGTAAGAATTTGTGCATCGTTATCTTAAGTTCCCCGATACTGACCATTTTTATCTCGGCCACCAATTCTAAAGGCGCGTTTGGTGGAGACAACGTTCCAAGGTATTTTTTCTTTTCTTTATTGTAAATAAACCTTTTCAGTACTTCTCTGCCATTTACGGTACGGTCCAGGCTATTTATTACCCATCCAAAGTAATTACCCTCATTTGAGATAGAAATCTCAATCTGAAAATTTCTATCATCAATATTCTGCCACTTCCCTACAATGTCGTAAGCATTCTGCGCATTGACATTAAGGCAAAGCAGTAACAGTATATCTGTGAATAAATACCTACAATTGGCGAATTGCATAGCTCATCGATTACTCGATGCAAAAGTGAACTAATGCTTCACAAATAGAAAAATATTGAGATGAAGGCTATGATATTGGCGAAGAATGGGAATTAACCTTTTGGATTATAGCTGTCAAAAAAATCATCCACATAAGTTTTACCAATAGGAATTTCGCACTCTGGTAAATAAATGATGTTGTTTCTAACGGAGTGAATTCTGTTTTTAGGTACAATGAAGCTGCGATGAACCCGGATAAAATCTTCATTTGGCAGTTTCTCAACCATGTCTTTCAAGGTCATTCTTGCTACTACTGTCTTGCGGGATTTGATATAGATCTTTAGATAGTCTGCTAAACCCTCTATGTATAAAATGTCTGCAACTGGTATCTTAACCAGGCTGAAATCTGCACGTACAAATATGTTCTTCTCTGTTGCTGGATCCTTTTTCTGAATGTGATTGTAGTACTCTAGCGCTTTATTACAAGCAATTTGAAATCGTTTATGATTGATCGGCTTTAGAAGGTAATCAATTGCGTTTAGCTCGTAGCTTTCAACTGCATAATTACTGAAAGCGGTGGTAAATACTACCATTGTATTTTGCTGTATAGCCTTAACCAGGCTAATACCAGTCATTGTTGGCATTTGAATATCAACAAAAATAAGGTCAGCAGGGAATTTTCTCAGGTGCTTTAGTGCCTCTGAAGGTTGTGTAAATGACCTTTGTAAATTGATGAACTCAACTCTCTCGCATAGTGAGTGAATTACTTTTAAAGCCAAAGGTTCGTCATCTATAGCTATTGCATTGATCATACGAGATTGATGTGAAGTGATACTCGGAATTCTTTTTCGTTTTCAATTATTGTCAATAGATGTTTGTCTGGATAGATAAGTTCAAGCCGTCGTTTTGTATTAGCAATCCCCAGACCGCTTTGCTCGCTGATATCCAGTTGGATATTAACCTTGTTATTGATAACGGTTAAATGCAGTTCAGCACTATTAATATTGATCGTTATTTCAACATGACTATCTTGTTCGGCATTTACGCCATGCTTGAAAGCATTTTCCACAAATGGGATCAGCAACATTGGTGCAATTTCCATACTGTCAGGCTCCCCTTCAACATGGTATTCGAGCCAGACACTTTCATCGAGCCGAATTTTTTGCAGCTCTACATAATTACCGATATAATTTAGTTCTTCCTCTAGGAGTACTACGTTATTTTGTGTGTCTCTCATAGTGTAGCGCATCATCTCGGATAGTTTATCCACCATATCCGCTGTCTGTGGCGACTCATCTATTGCAGTAGCGTAGATACTATTGAGCGTATTAAACAAAAAGTGAGGATTAATTTGGGATTTTAGAGAAGATAACTGCGCAGAGAGTTTTTCTTTTTCTGTTTGTTTCAACTGATTATTCAATGAGATGGAAATAGAGGTAACAAAAGCTACAACAAACATAAGAAAAGCATTTGCTCTTGCTATTGGGCTGATCTTAAGAATTACTGGATTAGCATTTGCTAAATTTTCCGGAGTCAGGCCTAAAGTGTTGAATATCAGTCCTGAAATCGCAATTGTTATGGCAACTGTGCCTATGACTGCTGCAATGTATTGTTTGTACTTTTTAACTAGTAGAAATTTGGGTATAAGTATAAAATAATTGAAATAGAAAATAGCGATGAGGACGATGCTCAGAACAAATACCGGCGCAAAAGTTGTATGATTTATATCCGGAGCCAAAGACCTAATGACTTGATAGGTTGATGTAAAAGGAACCATCAAGAGCATTGCCCATGCGAGTATGTGAATAGAAATTGCCTTAAATATTTTGTTCATAACACGATACAATGTTCTAAAGTACTATAATTTCGTTTTGCCTCTTTGCAACTCCAATACTCTCTTCTGGAAAATGCTTTCTGACATGGCTACGATTTTCGATAACTTATATCCCTGTATTCCACTTGCAAATGCGCCTTTTAATAAAAATTCTACTATAAATTTAATAAATGGAGTGATGTATATCCTGGCGCAATTCGTACGTTTATTTTTACTAAGATAATATTGTGCTTTAAGTTCAGAATAGTGCTTGGCAAAGCGAATGCACTCTGAAAATTCATTGAATCTTGTAGACGTGATTTCTCCCATCAACATTTTGTTCTTTGCAAGCCCGTTATATGGCTTCCAAGTTAAATTCGTTCTGTGGAATCTCATTTTCCCTTTGCCTTTGTTGAAAACACGAATCTCATATGGCTCTTTCCAAGCGGAAAGATTTATTATTTTATTCTCAAGGGTATAGCACACTGGAATGGAGTACGCCTGATAATTGTTGGCAAGTTTAACGTCAATTAGTGACAATTGGCAATCCATCGAAAGGTGTTCTGAAGAATTAAGCAACAGCACTAATTCATTTGTAACTAGTGATATACCGAGTAGGTATTGATCCATTTCATTATTAGCTTCGGCTGTAACCGTCTTTACTTTATACTCGAATCTTATCGGAACATTAGTTTGTATATTTCTGACAACGATAATTTCGTCGCTTACAGCATTTACAGACTTAATGCACCTTTCAAGTTCATTTATATTGTTGTTGGCAATAATGACACAGCTTAACTGCTCCATAATAATATTTCTTCAGCCATTTCTAAACAGACACCAATTTGAAAAATAAATGTTCAATTTAGGTTGAAGTAAAAATGCAGATTACCTGGAATAAATTGAAAATATAGAGATAAACAACGGCAATTCAGCGACGTAAGTTGTTACTCCGTTACTCAATCACCACTATTTGTAGTTGTTTACAGTTATCTGTTACCTAATTGTAATGAATAACAACACTAAGAGCCTCATGCAGATATTATGCCATTAATTTGGTTAGTATATATTCACCCTCATCTCACGCAGCAACTCTCCATCCTCATTCACCCATACCGGCAGGCAGTAAAATTTGCCCCGAACACCTGGTAACTTGTAAGGGATTAACCTTTTCGATTTTATCGCTGAATTATGGGACGGCGAAATGAACTTTTCCTTACTTTCCTTTTCATGTAGCATCGGCTCCCGTCGAGAAAGGAGTGAAATAATATCGGCAGAGCGTAACGGTTTATTAGCGTGAGCAACTATGAACACAAGTTTGCTCACCCATGTTCTGCTTTCATCGTATTTGTCTTCAGGGTTTACTAAATGGTGTGTGATACTGAATTTATCATCAATGTGCATTAATATGAACAATACGTATTAAATTTGCTTGTTTTATTGAACATTATGAGCAAACGAACGACAATACTCATGCCATCTTCCGATAGGGTCTTAAAAGAACTTGGGGAAAATATTAAGTTGGCTAGGCTACGTAGAAAACTAAGTGCTGAGCAGGTGGCAGAACGGGCTAATATTAGTCGGGGGACTTTAGGTCAGCTAGAAAAAGGTGCTCCAAGTGTGGCGATGGGAATGTATTGCCAGGTGCTATTTGTGCTCGGTCTTGAAAAAGATCTCCTTAAGGTAGCAGCAGACGATGTCTTGGGGAGGAAATTACAAGATGCCGAAATGATGGTAAAAGAAAGGGCATCAAAAAAGAAATCAGTATAAATGAGCAGTAAAAAGGAAATATCGGTTTTTGCGCATTGGGAGGGATTTAATGATCCTGTTCTCATGGGTACTCTTACCGCTACACCGGCAAGGGGAAAAGAGGTTTTTGCGTTTGAATATGCTAAAAGCTGGTTGCAATCCGGACATACCCACATGATTGACCCAGACTTGCAACTTTATTCCGGGCGTTATTTTCCAAGGGATGAACGACAAAATTTTGGTGTATTTCTCGACTCATGCCCTGATCGTTGGGGGCGAATCCTAATGGAAAGAAGAGAAGCAGTAATGGCCCGAAAAGAACAACGTGCTGCCCGAAATTTATTTGAATCAGATTACTTACTTGGCGTTTACGATGGTCATAGAATGGGAGCCCTGCGGTTCAAATTAGGTGAAGGCGGTAATTTCCTGAATGACGATAAAAATATGGCAGCACCACCGTGGACATCGTTACGGGAATTGGAACATGCTAGCATGAAGTTTGAAGAGGATAATATGGATGATGAAGACTACTTGAAATGGATTAACCTGCTTATGGCACCAGGCTCTTCGCTTGGTGGTGCTCGTCCTAAAGCAAGCGTACTGGATGCAAAGAACCGCTTGTGGATTGCTAAATTCCCAAGTATCAAAGACACAAAGAATGTGGGTGCGTGGGAAATGGTAGTTAATAAGCTAGCGTTAAAGGCAGGGATTAATGTTGCGGAAGGACAATTAAAACAGTTCAATAGCAACAACCATACATTTCTTGCCAAGCGGTTCGACCGATGTATAAATGGCACCCGTATTCATTTTGCATCGGCAATGACCATGCTTGGTTATACTGATGGCGCAGGTCACGATACCGGCGTCAGTTATTTGGAAATAGCTGAATTCTTAATTAGGCATGGCGCAGAGGTAAATACTGACTTGGAAGAGTTATGGAGAAGGATCGTATTTTCTATTTGTGTAAAAAACACTGATGACCATTTACGGAATCATGGCTTTCTGCTTTCCGAAAAAGGCTGGAGATTGTCACCTGCTTATGATATTAATCCGAATGAGTTTGGCGCAGGTCTGAGTTTGAATATTTCAGAAATGGACAATTCACTCGATCTGGAATTGGCTTTAAGTGTATCTGAATATTTCCGGATACCAGGAACGAAAGCAAAAAAGATAATTGAGCTGGTAAAGAGTGTGGTAACTGAATGGCGTGGTATTGCCAAGGATGTCGGTCTGTCAAAATCAGAACAAGACCGAATGGCAAGGGCATTTGAATAGGAATAAACTTGCATTAGATACTTCTCTTTTGTTAAATCAAAAATTGAATCTAATAGGGACAAAAAACTGCCATCATTACATGACAAAACAAGACCTGAAAAACGCCTATTAGATAATTTTAAAATAAATATGTATCACACTATTTAAAAACCATTTGCATGGGATTTGCGGTAATTTAGAAGAGATTTAGATTTCATATAAACCAGAAAAATTGTCAAAAATGCCCGATTTTCTGGTGTGCCAATTGTAGTACTAAAAGGTAAATCATTTTGGCATGAAAAGAAAACTACTTGGCGTAAATTCGTATGACAGGACACATGACATTACCCCGGAAGAGGTAAGGAGATTTGAGAGATTTAAAAACTACAATGATGAACAGGTAAATGAACTGATAGACACAATCAAGAAATATATCCGGTTTATTTATAATGTAGTTTCAAAACGCCAAAAGTCTGGCAGAAAAATTGCATTACACATTGATAATCAACAAACTAAAGCAGCATGAGTGACATTACATTATTCGGAACTTTCGCCAAAGGCGCACATAAGGCAAAAACTAAAGGAAACAACTGCGTTATTTACACTCGTGTTTCAACAAAAGAACAGGCCGACAACAATTTAAGCCTTGATACCCATTAGAAGGCTTGTGAAATGTTTGCTAAAAAGGGTAGCCTTGAAATTATGGGCTACTT
>CAZRPA010000153.1:0-3225 GCA_964601855.1 uncultured Flavipsychrobacter sp.
TATTATTCGTGCCAATGATACCTGCACACAAACCATGTTTATGATGACATGGGGCAGACGAAATGGCGATGCGATGAATTGTGGATTTTATCCAGTAGTATGTACTTATGCGGGTATGCAGGGTAGGCTACGCGAGAGCTATATGCAAATGACACAAGACAATAATGCAGTGGTAGCCCCTATGGGTGCTGCCTGGAAAATAATAATAGATAGCTTTCCCACAATTGATCTTTTTATTGCGGATAGTTCACACCCATCGGTAGCTGGTTCTTATTTGCAGGCTTGTGTTATGTATGCGTCGGTGTTTCATAGCCCTGCCAGTGGCTGTACTTACACAGGTGGGCTCACTGGCTCAGTAGCTACCACACTGCAAAGAATAGCCGATAAAGTAGTGCTGGATAGTCTGGAGCAATGGCAGCAATATGGTCATTACCCTTATGCCGCCCAGACGCATTCACATACAGCTGCTAATACAGTAGCATTCAGTAATCATGCCCAGCGAGCAGATAGTTACCGTTGGTCATTTGGGGATGGAACTACAGATACAGCGGCTAATCCTACCCATGTTTATGCTGCTAATGGCGTGTACACCGTTAAGCTGGAAGCCACTACAGATTGTTTCACCAATATAGCAAAGGACACTGTGCATATTGGCATCACCAGTGGAGTGCTAGATGCACATTTGCCTGGTCAGTTGCAGATACAGGTAAATGGTAGTTCTGTCTCTTTCGGTATTCCGCAAGGTCTAAAAGATCACACGATAGAGGTGTATAACCTGAATGGCATCAAGGTAGGTAACTACAATAATTGCAATGGGATAGTAACAGATAATTATGCCCAGGGTATGTATTTTTATAGGGCTTTTAACGCTGGTTCATCGGTAGCAGCAAGAGGAAGGTTTGTAGTGCAGTAGTACTTGGTATTAAATTAAGATTACCCACCGGCTGTTGTTTTCAGCCGGTTTTTTTATGCCGTAATCTACCTGTTCATTCTGCCTTACCTTTGCAGTATGGCAAATCGACTGATAAACGAACAGAGTCCTTACTTACTGCAACATGCTCATAACCCTGTAGAATGGTATCCGTGGGGCGATGAAGCATTCAAGGTAGCTGCATCCCAAAACAAACCAGTATTGGTGAGCATAGGTTATGCTGCCTGCCACTGGTGCCATGTTATGGAGCGAGAGAGTTTTGAGGACGCAGAGGTGGCGGCGTATATGAATCAACACTTTGTATGTATAAAGGTAGACAGGGAAGAACACCCCGATGTTGATCATATGTACATGGATGCAGTGCAGGCAATAAGTGGCAGTGGCGGATGGCCGCTCAATGTGTTTGTGACACCAGACAGAGCCCCTTTTTATGGTGGTACCTATTATCCTCCTCGCCCTGCCTATAGCAGAGCTTCTTGGTCGCAGGTGTTACAGCGTATGAATGAGATATGGCATAAGCAGCAAGATGAAGTAGCCACGCAAGCCACGCAGATGTTGCAGCACCTAAGGCAGGCATCTATGCGTACCACACAGGCTGCGGGTAAAGACCCTGACACTAAGGTATGTGATGCCATTGCTGAAGCATTACTGAAGCAAGCAGACACAGAATGGGGTGGTTTTGGGAATGCTCCTAAATTTCCGGGCACTATGGCCATAAGTTATCTGCTGGAGTATCACCATTACACAGGTAGCGAAGATGCCCTTAAGCATGCCTTGCTTAGTCTGGATGCTATGATAGATGGAGGTATCTACGATCAGCTAGGTGGTGGGTTTGCGAGATATGCTACTGACAGAAACTGGTTGGTTCCACACTTCGAAAAAATGCTTTATGACAATGCACTGCTGATAATAAGCCTTTGCGATGCATACAGCATAACGGGCATGGAGCGGTACAAAAAAGTGATAGAAGATACCATCGCTTTTGTGAATAGAGAGTTAAGGCATGAAGACGGTGGGTTTTACTGCGCCATAGATGCCGATAGTGAGGGCGTAGAAGGTAAGTTTTACACCTGGACCTGGGAAGAATGGATGCAGCTATCTGGTGATACTGATGGGTTAGCCGCCACATACTTTGGGGTGAAAGAGGGTGGGAATTGGGAACACACCAATATATTACATGTGGCTACTAACGTAGAAAAAATTGCCGCTCAAACCGGTAAGGAAAAGCATGAAATATGGGGTGTAATAAATGCAGTAGTCGACAGGCTGTATGTAGCAAGAGCCAACAAAATAAGACCCATAACAGACGATAAATGTCTGCTGGCATGGAATGCCCTGATGAATACTGCACTGAGCAAAGCAGGCAATGTGCTAGGTGTAAAAGCGTATATAGCACAGGCCGAAAAACATGCAAACTGGATGCTGAAAGCCTACACTGCGGATGGAAAGCTACTACACACCTGGAAGAATGGTGTGGCAAGAATACCAGCAAAACTCGATGATTATGCCTATCTCATACAGTCGCTCATGCAACTGTCAGCAATTAGCGGCAACAATGAATGGTTGGTAAAAGGCACACAATTAACCGCAAATGTGATAGCTGATTTCGGAAGGGAAGACGGCATGTTTTATTATACACCTGTAGGGCAAACTGATATACCAGTGCGCAAGGTAGACCTGTATGATGGGGCAACCCCATCTGCCAACTCTGTGATGGCGGGTAACCTGAGAATAGCCGGTATGTGTATGGAAAACACGGAGTGGATATCGCGTGCGCATGCAATGGTAGCTGCAGTGGCAGACACCGCAGCTCGGTACGCTTATTCGTTCTCCAACTGGGGAATACAGTTGCAAAGACAAGTGAAAGGAATGAAGACAGTAGTATGTTACGGAACGGGTGCGGCTGGTGCAGCAGCAGAATTGAGGCAGAAATTCCTACCTCACGCCATTATACTCACTTGCGAAAAAGAAATATCCGATCTGCCGGTTCTTGAAAAAAAAGTTTTTGACAGTAATTTGTATATATTTGTTTGCTCGGAACAGGAGTGTTTAATGCCTGTGAACAGCGTTGGAGATGCCTTTAACCTTATAAATCATTAGAAAACTTTGTTAAAAATGAAACGTATTTCAAATTGTTTAAGGTTTGAATGTCAGACATTTTTTCTCTGAAACTTGCATTTTTCAAAAAAACTTTGAATATTGTGCATCGGTTTTGTGTAGTGGGTAATAAAGGGTAAATAATTAGTTGCAAAAATTGCAAAAACAATAGACAGTAGTATGAAAAAAACTTCCCT
>CAZRPA010000153.1:3235-9622 GCA_964601855.1 uncultured Flavipsychrobacter sp.
CCTGAAGGTCTCGGCTTTGGCATTGTTAGCGCTAGCTGCAAGCTGCGGAAATCCAGGCTCCAACGGCCAGCTTGTAGGTGATCAGTCGAGAATGAACTACAAACCACCTATGCCAATAGGTATGATGTTCGTCCCGTCGGGTTCCTTTAAAATGGGTGCCAGCGATGAGGATATACGCGGCAGAAACGATGCCAGTGTACATACAGTACAGATGGTTGGCTTTTACATGGATGCTACAGAGATTTCGAACCAGGAATACCGCCAGTTTACAAATTGGGTTAAAGACTCAATAGCTAATACATTGCTAGGTAATTTCAAAGATAATCCGGATGGTAGTCAACGTGTTGACTACAAACGAATTAACTGGAGAGACCCTGAACTGCAGGATCAGCTAGCTTCTATGTATGTACCTGCTGAGCAATCAGGCTGGGGACGTAAAGAAATAGATGCATCTAAGCTTGTATATACTTACAAAACTTTCGATTACGCTTCTGCTGTTCAAAACCAGAAAGATTCTCGCGATAAGTATGTAAAAGTTAATGACATACAAAGCTATCCTGATACTACCGTTTGGATACGTCAGTTCAACTATGCTTTTAATGAGCCAATAGCAATGCAGTACTTCTGGTTTGCTGGCTTCAATCGCTATCCAGTGGTGGGTGTAACTCAGAAACAAGCAACTGCATTTTGTCATTGGAGAACAAACATGTGGGTAGCTGAGCGCGAAAAAGCAAGACTATATACTGAAGGTCGTTTCAGACTGCCTACAGAGCAAGAGTGGGAGTGGGCAGCACGTGGCGGTCGCAATCAGTCTCCTTATCCATGGGGTGGTCCATACATCATCAACAAAAAAGGTTGTTACTTGGCTAACTTCAAGCCACTACGTGGTAACTATGCTGCCGATGGTGGTTTGTACACAGTGCCAGTTGACTGGTATGCAGCTAACGACTACGGTTTGAAAAACATGTCTGGTAACGTATCTGAGTGGACAGCATCGGCTTATTACGGTGGTTCTTACAATCAGATGGCTGATATTAATCCAAGTGTTGCTTATAACTCTAAAGAAAGCGATCCACTGTTTATGAGACGTAAAGTAGTAAGAGGTGGTAGCTGGAGAGATGTTTCTTATTATCTACAAGTAGGAACTCGTGACTTTGAGTTTGAAGATACAGCAAAAGCTTACATTGGTTTCCGTTGTATATACACTCAGGTGGCACCAGCACTTACTAATAGAAGACCAATAAGATAAACTAACGAACACAGCAATAACACTCAACAACTACAATTACAATTAACTGAAAAGAAAAAACGGATAAAAAATGAATTCGATTACATTATTTTTTGAAAGCGACAAGGGTAAATATTTTAAAAACCTCATCATCGGTCTTGGAGCATCTGTAGTATTGTTGGGTGCATTGTTCAAAATCCAGCACTGGCCCGGTGGTAGTATCATGCTCACTTTAGGTATGACTGTGGAGGTGTTTTTGTTTGCATTACTTGGTTTGCTTCCTCCACATGCCGATTATTATTGGGAGCGTTTTTACCCAGACATCACAAAAAATCCACACGTAGAGGCTCATCAAAAAAATGCCGCTATGGCAAGTGCAAAAAAAATTGACAATAAAGAGTCTGCTGCAAAATCTCTGGACAAGATGATGGAGGAAGCAAACATAACGCCTGCGGCAATAAAAAGACTTGGAGATAATTTCCAGCGTTTTGGCAACACCGTAGAGCAGATGAAAGACATTACAGATGTTACTTCTGCTACTGGCGCATATTCACAGAGTGCACGCGATGCAGCAGATGCACTGGGCAAAATGAAAGATACTTTTGTAGGTGCTACCAAAACAATGGGTGCTTTCAACTCAGCTGCAGATGATACAATGAAGTTCCACGATCAGGTTAAGACTTTGTCTAAAAACTTGGGCACATTGAATCAGATATATGAGGTAGAACTTACAGATGCAAACAATCATCTGAAAGCAATGAACAAGTTTTACAGCAATCTGGTTAACGCATCTGATGCAATGGCCGCAAGTGCGAAAGACGCCACTAATACTAAAGATCAAATTGCGCTGTTGTCTAAGAACCTGACTAGCCTCAATCAGATCTACGGTAATATGCTTTCTGCTATGCAGGGTCGCTAATTACAACAAAAAGGAACTAACTAAATTACTAACTAATAGTAAAAGATAAATAATGTCTATACCTAAAGAGCCGCGACAGTTAATGATCAACCTGATGTATCTGGTGTTGACCGCCCTGTTGGCCCTAAATGTATCTAATGAAATTCTCAACGCCTTCAAAACGTTGAGCACTAGTATCGATAAGTCTAATGAATCAATAGAGCTGAAGACTAATGAGATATATGCTCAAATTTTAGAGAATGAGAAACAAGCCGGTCAGGCTGAGAAAGTGAAACCTTTCCGTATAAAAGCGGATGAAGTGGTGAAACGCTCAGATGAGATGGTAAAGTACCTGAATGATTGGAAGCGCAGGATAGTAATGGAAGCTGGTGGCTACTCTGAAACCGATAGCACAATGCCAAGCAAAATGGATAACATTGATGCTACTACATTGCTTTTGGTTGAGAAGCATGGTGGAGATACGTTAAAAGATAGAATTCTGGAAATGAGGAGTTTTCTTTTAAGTAAGCTAAGCCCTTCTGATACACAAGCTATTGGTAAAACAATGCCGCTGAACATAATTCCAGCAGTAAAGAATGACCATAATCCAAAAGCTGATTGGAGTATAGAAAACTTCGAACACATGCCTGCAGTTGCTGCTATGGCATTGTTCTCTAAATTTCAAAATGACGTTCGCAGCAGTCAGGCATTAGTTATCAAACAATTGTTTGAGGATGCCCACTTAACGGATATCAAATTTGATACCATTGCTGCTGTAGCTGTTCCTAAAACAAGTTATGCTCTGGAAGGCGATAAAATTGAAGCATCTATATTGCTTGCAGCATTTAACAAGGCAAACAAACCAGAAGTAAAAGGTATGTCTGGTGGTGGTTCTACCAAACCTGCTGTAAATGGTGTTGTGCCATGGGAAACTGTAGCAAAAGGAACTGGTATGCAGACGATTAAAGGACAGATAGTATTGCAGACTGAAAGAGGTGAAATCAAAAGAGACTGGAAATTTGAGTACATGGTAGGTACTACCGGTGCATCATTACAGTTCGATAAGATGAACGTATTCTATATCGGTGTTGACAATCCTGTTACAGTTGCTGCTGCTGGTTATTCAGTAGAAGATGTATCTATAGAAGTGCCAGATGCAACTATTAGAGATTCATCGGCAAAGGGTCATTACAACATCAGAGTTTCGAAAGTTGGTAAATTGCAAGTTGTAATCAAGGCTAAAACTAAGGAAGGTGCGGTTAAGTCCGTAGGTGGAATGGAAGTTCGTGTAAAACGTATACCAGATCCAGTAGCAAGTGTTAATAAAGTATCAAGTGGTATTATGAACGCTGCTTCTTTCCGCAATCAAATAGCACCTGCTGCAATATTGGACAACTTTGACTTTGATGCTAAATTTAAAATCATTTCTTTCAATTTTAGTATGTTGCCTAAGGGTAGGGATTTCATGGGGCCATTCTCCGCCGAAAACCGTGCTATAGGTACTCGTTTTAGTGATAACAAAGAAATTGTGAAAACAATGAATTTGGCTAGACCAGGTGACAAAGTGTTTATTGAAATGATTAAAGCTATAGGCCCTGACGGTCAGGTAAGAACTTTGAATCCTATAATATTGTCTTTAAATTAATTAACTTAGCACAAAATTACAGAAGGATATGACCATTCTGAAATCATACAAACTTACATTAGCTGCAGTGCTTGCTTTCTGCGGAAGTGTAGCTTACGCACAAACTGGTACTACCGACCCAATGATTTCCGGTAGTGCTGCAGGGGTTAACAAAGATTGGCTTCCATCACGTACACCAGATGGTGCATTCGATAGAATTCAACAAAAAGACAGACTAAGACAGCCTATACCATGGCAGTACATTCGCGAGTCTGACATCCTTTGGAAAAAAAGAGTTTGGCGCGAAATTGATACCCGCGAAAAACAGAATATTGGCTTCCGTTACTCAGGCGATGAGCACACTGGTGGTGGTATGTTTATTGAGGTACTGATTGATGCTATCAAAAAAGGTAAGATCGTAGCCTATGGTACTTTTGATGATCGTTTCACTACTATTCTGTCTAAAGAACAGTTGATGGAGAAAGTAGCTGGTAAAAAAGATACTCAGATAGTTATAGATCCTATTACAGGTGAAGAAACACTGAAAGAAACCACTACAGACTTCAAACCAGAAACTATCACAAAATACAGAATTAAAGAAGACTGGATTTTTGATCGCAATGCTGGTCAGATGGTTGTACGTATAGTAGGTATTGCACCTGTTCAGGATATCTATGGTGCAGATGATGGTATATTCCGTGGTTCTCAGGCTATGTTCTGGTTGTATTATCCAGACATTAGAGGTCTGTTGGCTAACTATGAAGTATTCAATACTCAGAACGATATGTTCCGCACTACATGGGATGAATTCTTCGAATCTCGTATGTTCTCTAGTCGCATCACTAAAGTGAGCAATCCTTACGGTACACTGGTGGGTGCAAACGGTGAAAGTTTTGAAATGCATGGTTTGAACGCTATGGAGTCTTTGTACGAAGGCAAAAAAGTATCTGAAGAAATATTTAACAAAGAGCACGATATGTGGGTGTATTAATACCCTACACCATCATAGCTAAATGTTCAGTTAGTAATTAACATATTTATCTGGAAATGCCCCCGTAATCCGGGGGCATTTTGCTGAAAATAGTATTATTTGATAATAATTTTGTGCCGATGATAATTGTCGAAAAACCTAAGTTAGAGGTTTGCCTTTCTCCTGCATTACTACACTTGTATGATACAAAGGATGCAGTAGTTGTTATTATAGATATATTCAGGGCTACTTCTACAATTACAGCTGCTTTGCATAATGGTGCTGCAAAGGTGATTCCAGTAGCTACAGTAGCAGACTGTATAGCTATAGGGGCGGCTACACCTAATAGCCTGACAGCAGGTGAGCGTGATGGCAAGGTAGCCGAGGGACTGCAACATGGCAATTCTCCATTAGAATATCCTACAGATTTTATAGAAGGTAAAACTTTAGTGCTCACTACCACTAATGGTACAAGGTTGCTGCATATGGTAAAAGATGCTGCTGAAATAGTTATAGGTTCGTTTCTGAACCTGACAGTAGTGTGTGACTACCTTATTGCACAAAACAAAAATGTGTTGTTAGGCTGTGCATCTTGGAAAGACAAGTATAATCTTGAAGATACTTTGTTTGCAGGTGCAGTTACAGATACTATTCAAAATCACTTCAGCATCAATTGTGATGCGGCCAGATCTGCAAGACATTTGTACAGGTCTTCTGGTGGCTCAGATTTTATAAAGTTTCTCAAAGACAGCTCCCATTACAACAGGTTATCGGCATTTGGTCTCGAAGAGGACATGGCATACTGTGTTACACCCGATTTGCATCCTGTAGTTCCTCGTTTGCAAGGCGATTCTATTATTGCCGGTTAATTGGTTAATTTTGCTGTGCAGTATGCTTCTAGGCTAATGGTTATAGCCTAGAAGTGTTTGTGTGTAAACTATACTACTAACAATGTGATGCATTGATGCGCCAATTGTTAGACTGATATTTATGCCTTAACTCATCATTCTAATAGTCGAGTGTTTATGAAAACTTTAGTTAGTACTTTAATTGCTTTTATAGTCAGTTTTGCTTCCTATGCAGCACTTCCGCCCATCACAGGTACACTAAGTGTATGTGATGGTAGTGTTACTACATTATCTAATCCGGTAGTAGGTGGCACATGGTCTAGTAGTGATGTTTCTGTAGCGTTTATAGGTGCTGCTACAGGAGTCACTACTGGTGTTAGTGCAGGTACTGCCACTATAACTTACACCGACGGTGTAGATATTGCTACAGCCGTAGTTACTGTTAATCCCTTACCCACCTCTATAACAGGCAGTCCTTTTATATGTATTGGGGTGTCTTCTACTTTATCATCTAGTCCGGTAGGTGGGGCGTGGGTGACTTCAAATCCTGCTATTGCTACTGTAGGTTTTGCTACAGGTATTGTTACAGGTATTTCTATAGGTACTACTGCTATTACTTATGTCTTACCTACAGGGTGTTCTGCTATAATAATGGTAACAGTCAATTCCAGCCCGGGTACTATGACAGGTGTTAGCTCTATATGTGCTGGTTCTACTTCTACATTGTCTGTTTCTGGTGGTTTTGGTGGTACATGGAGCAGCTCTGCTACATCAGTAGCTACTGTTAGTACTTCAGGTATAGTTACAGGAGTGTCGGTG
>CAZRPA010000154.1:0-9613 GCA_964601855.1 uncultured Flavipsychrobacter sp.
GAGAGTAGAGAGTAGAGAGTAGAGAGTAGAGAGTAGAGAGTAGAGAGTAGAGAGTTATAATAATTCGTTAAGCCCAGAAAGGTGAAGGTATTAGTGTTATTTTTACAGCAGAAAAAAATATATCAACATGAAAATTGTAAAGCGGATATTTATTACCGTGGGCGTACTGATAGTACTACTACTGGCTACGGCTGTCATCATTCCGGTGTTCTTTAAGGACAAAATAATGGCTGTGGTGAAAAAACAGCTAAACGAGCAACTGAATGCCAAAACAGACTTTAAGGATGTGGATATATCTGTATTGCGCAGTTTTCCGCGGCTATCGGTAAGCATCACTGAGCTGAGTGTGGTGGGTGTGGAGACCTTTAAGAACGACACCCTGATAAGCGCCAAAAGCATAGACGTGGCGCTGGACCTGATGAAGGCTATAAATGGCAAGTATGACATACTGAACATAGGCGTGATAAGCCCACGCATACACGCCATAGTAGAGGCAGACGGCAAGGCTAACTGGGACATAACCAAACCTACACCAGCTACACCCGAAGCAGCTGAAGAAAGTGCCCCCTTTGCGCTGAAGCTGCGTAAGTATGCTATAGAAAACGGCTATATAGAGTATAACGATAAGCAAGGCAAGATGCACGCCATCATACACAATCTGGTGCATACAGGAGCGGGCGACTTTAGCAGTGACTTGTTTACGCTGGCTACTAAAACCACTGCTGATGCGGTGACCTTTATAAATGGTGGTGTGCCGTACCTAAGCAAGGTGAAAACGACTGTGGATCTGGACCTGGAAATAGATAACAAAAACAGCAAATACAGCTTTAACACTGATAAAATACAACTGAACGGGCTAAAATTGTATACAAAGGGTTTTGTGCAAATGCCAGACACGAGCAATATGATAATGGATGTGCAGTTTGGCACACCGTCTAACGACTTTAAAGACATACTATCGCTGGTGCCGGGTATATACACTGCGGACTTTAAGGATATAAAAACAACGGGTAAACTGGCACTGAGCGGCTATGTGAAGGGCAAATACAATGCTACACAGATGCCTGCCTATATGGTGAACCTGGGTATAGACAATGCATCGTTTCAGTATCCGGCATTGCCACAAAAAGTATCGGACATACAGGTGAAACTGGTGGTGACTAACCCTGACGGGGTGACAGACCACACCGTAGTGAACCTAGAGAAATGCCACGTGGTGCTGGGTCAGGAGCCGTTTGACCTGAGAATGCTGCTGAAAAACCCAATGACCGCACAGTGGGTAGATGCTGCCGCAAAAGGACACATAGACCTGGGAAGGATGAGCCAGTTTGTGACGCTGGAAGCTGGCACAAAACTAGCGGGCGATATACGTGCTAATGTAGCTGTGAAGGGATCGATGGCTGAGGCACAGAAAAAACAGTTTGACAAAATAGATGCTAGTGGCACTATCGACATCAACAACTTGGCTTATGCATCGAAAGACTATCCGGATGGCGTGAGCATCAATAGTTTGCTGATGACCTTTACGCCAAAAAATGTAACTGTAGCGAATCTGCGTGGTGCGTATATGCAAACAAACTTTAGCGGTAATGGTAGTGTAGATAACCTGCTGGGCTATGCCATGAGCGATGAACCGCTGGTGGGTAGCTTTACGCTAGTAGCAGACAAGGTAGATGTAAACAAATTTATGGGTACACCTACGACACCCGAAACCACTGCTGCAGCACCCGCTACAGACCCGTTTGTGGTGCCCGCCAACCTAGACCTGCAACTGAACACAACCATAGGCACTGTGAAGTATGACGACATAGTGCTGACAAGTGTAGGCGGTAGCATGGCAGTGAGAAATGAAAGCCTGATACTGAAAGACATAATGGGCAAGGCATTTGACGGAACACTGAAAATGAATGGTAGCTACTCGACTAAAAATGACAAGAAAAATCCGGACATATCGTTTGACTATCAGGTGATAAACGTAGACATACAGAAGACCTGCAAGGCTCTACCTAGTGTGGAAAAAATGATGCCAGCGGCAAAGTATATGTCGGGCAAGGTAACTACTAACCTGAGCGTGGCGGGCAAACTGGGGCCAGATATGGCACCATCTATGAACACACTGACGGGCAAGGGCGACCTGATGCTGCTAAATGCACTGCTTAGCAACTTCCCGGTAACAGAACAGCTAGCTGAGAAGCTGAAACTGACACAATTTAAGAGTATACCGATAAAGGATATGAAGCTATTCTTTGAGTTTGTGAATGGCAGGGTGAATGTGCAACCCTACAAAATGAAGATAGGCAATGATATAGAAGCAGAGATAGCTGGTAGTCATGGATTTGACCAGACACTGAAGTATGGTGCTAATATAGTGGTGCCACGTGCACTGCTGGGTAGCGCAGGCAATGCTATGGTGAATAACCTAGTGAGCCAGGCTGCAGGAAAGGGCATACCAATAACACTGGGCGACAAAGTGAACTTTGCGGTGAACATAACAGGTACTACCACTAAACCAAAGGTGGAAACTGACCTAAAAAATGCTGCCAACAATGCAGTGAACAACATAAAAGAAGAAATAAAAAAAGAGGTAGAGAAGAAAATAGAAGAAGTGAAAACTGCTGTAAAAGATACTGTGAAGGCAGTGAAAACACAGGTGGTGAACCAGGCTAAAGAAGAAGTAAAAAAACAACTGACTGGTGATGGAAAATCGGCTGAACAACTGGCTAAGGAAGCAGAGCAGAAAGCGAAAGATGTAGAAAACAAAGCCAAAGAAGGACTGAAAGGATTGTTTAAGAAAAAGTAAGATAATAGCCCACTATTAAAAAGAGCAGGTTTGCGTAGGCAGACCTGCTCTTTTTAAGTATATAGAATGTGATGGATAATAACAGAAGTAATAGCACGCAATGTGGCGCACTGGCACTGGTGAACGGTGAGAGCCTGTAAAGGCTACTGATGAAAACAGGAGGATGGACTGCTGGAAAAGTGTAGTGGAACGCTACTTGATCTTGATAAGTAGATTGTCTAAGGATCTGGAGCCACACTCGGGGCAGGTAGCCTTGATATCTGAAAACTCCATCATAGACCCTTCTGGGGCTTCGCTGATGGCTTTGATAACGGTAGTAGGCAAAAAGAAACCAGACACCTGTATAGTGGGGGTAGGTTTGGGTGACTTGATGCGGAATGAGTATTGAGTGATTTTGTATGGATAGCTATAAAGAGAACCAGGGAAAACGGCAATCAGCTTGGTTTGGGTAAGTATGTATTTTTTGTAAGATTCGGTACGGGGTATGTTGCCGAGTTGTGCCACAGGAGCGGGTATGCTATCAGAAATAAAATTGAGTGTTTTAATAGTTTTTTTGGTTTTGTTGTTTATCACAGCCATCCTCATCAATTTATTCTTGGCTGGGTAAGGCATAGCCAACACAGATACAGTGTCGGCAGAGACCTCGGGATTGCCAATACGCAGGCTTTTGTCGAGGCTTTTGAGGGTGAAATCGGCAGGCTTTAAGCCCTGGCAGTATACTTGTATTGTATTGTTGCCACCATTGAATAAGAGTAAAGTATCCTTTCTAGCACACCATTTATTCCATGCATATACACTATCGGACTGTGCAAAGAGGCAAAAAGACAAGAACGAAAAAAAGAAGGTAAGAATTGATTTTATCATACTTAACTGACATTAGTTAAAAGCTGTTGATAGCAAAGGGTATAAAACGAAAACGGACATAGGCGAAAATAAGTATTTCTACTAAAAGCCGACGGTATGTGTATGTTAAAAAAAAGAAACCCTGCACCGAGATGTGGTGCAGGGAAGTGAAAAGAGATAAAGAAAAAAGATTAGAAACCTTTTTTAGCTACACCATCTTCTATTGCTTTCAGTGCCTTTACTTCGTTCATAATGGCAGCCATTTTATTTCCTTTGCCATCGTTTCCAGCAGCCATGTAGCCACCACGTGCAGTACGTGTGATAACGGCATCGTGCATAGGAACATCTTTTTCTTTAGTTTTCAGGCAGTATGCTTTAATCATTTTTGAAGTGTCCATTGTTATTGTTTTTAGCGTGTTAATGAATGTAAAGAAATATGATTACTGCACAATTTACAAATTTTTTTTCGTGAACAATACAGACAAATGCTAAAAATTATAAAAATGAAGGTAGCAAAGAGATCTGTGGTGTGTGATCAGACACCTATAGTAAAAACTAAAAATGCATGAATGAGAGAAAAAAATATGGTGTCAGATGAAACTGACACCATGTAAGTAGCAAAGTATTGTAACAGAAAATGATTGCGAATAGTAGGAAAAGTACTTATTGCTTGCCCTGCTGCTGACGATAAACATCGTACCCTGGATCTTCTATACTAGTGTAAACTATGCACCAGTGCCCTAGAAGACACAGCCCCCAAGCAGCTACAGTCCAGGCATGCCAAGGATATGCCCAGCCTTTTACACCTTTGTCATAAAACATAAATGAAAGAACGGTAGCTATGGCAAATACCAAGCAATGAACCATAAACATTGATTTTTGCTTTGCGGTTGGTTTTATCTTTTTCGGCATTTTTACAATTTTATACATTGCAAAGATAACGGGGAGATGTGATAATTTCAAGAAAAGGAAAACAGATAATGGTATTTTTTTCGGGAAAAGATGTAAGGAGTGGTGTTTGGAGCAGATACTTTATATTTACTGCTGGATACCAGAATAAGCTGGTAGCTGCACACGGCTAAAACTATTCATAAAAATAGGAACTATGGATTTTAAGGAATACAGGATTTTCCGTTACCTGAGGCATATAATAAGTAGTGTAATGGCAATAATAGCTATAGTGCTATGGAGCGGGAAACAATGTGCGGCACAGTATGACTATGACTACCTATCATATGATGAGTTTTATCAGGGATTGGCGCCCTATGGGCAATGGATAGAAGACCCAACTTATGGATATGTATGGTCGCCGGGAGTAGATGATGGCTTCAGGCCATACTATACCAACGGTCACTGGGTAATGACAGAATATGGCAACACATGGGTATCGGACTACACATGGGGCTGGGCATGTTTTCATTATGGCAGATGGACGTATGACCCCTATTATGGCTGGCTATGGATACCCGGCAACTACTGGGGACCAGCATGGGTGAGCTGGAGATATGGAGATGGTTTTTATGGATGGTCTCCGTTGGGCCCAGACTATGCATCCACAATGTCGCTCACCGACTATAACGGACCTAATGACTGGTGGGTGTTTATACCGTCGCAGTACCTATACTCAGGCAAGTATTACCAGTACTGGTACGGACCTAGAGGCAACAACAAAATAATAAATAATACCACGGTTATCAACAACACCTACCGAGACAAGAATGTGACCTACATAACTGGTCCGCATGTGGCACAGGTGAAACAAGTAACCGGCAACAATGTGCAGGTACTAAAAGTAAGAAACTCGAAAAACGTGAACACGAGGGTACATAACGATGTAGTGAGGATGTATAGACCATCGGAAATAAGACCTGCTGCACCAGTAACAGGACAAGCCGCTCCCCCACCCGACGTGATGGCGGCACCCAGGAAACTACAATCGCCACAGTCTGTGAGCGACAACCCAGAACAAACACCACCATTTAGAGCGACCATCAACAGCAGAAATGCTGAGCGAGCACCTATACCAGGAACCGGTATAAACAAAGTAGCGGAACCGACACGAACACCCGAAAGGACGGACAATAACCCCTATGAATGGGATGTAAACCGCCCTATAAAGCAAGACGTAGTACGCCCTGCTAGCCCTCCCCGAAACACTAAACCAGCACCACCTGCACCTGCACCAACACGTACTACAAAGCCACCCATACGCCAACAACCAGAAACACCTAAAGAATCGGCACCTATACGCCAGCAACCAACACCGACCAACAATAACCCAAACCGCAGATAAGCATAGTAAGTTTTAACGAGATGGTGCGTAGTAATAATGTATTTTTGACGGGTCAATGACTATTCGTATTTATACCAACATACTGCTGATAGTAAGTTGCATAGCAGCAGGATGTGCCAATATATCCACACCATCGGGAGGGAAGCGGGATGTAACCCCGCCCAAATTATTGTTGTCGGAACCAGGAGACTCGCTAACTAATAGCAGAGTAACCAAGGTAATATTGAGATTCGATGAGTACGTGACGTTGGGTGATGTGCAGAAGGAAGTAACGATATCTCCTATATTGAGTGTGCCACCCACTGTAACCAGCCTGAACAAACATGTAACAGTAAAAATTGCAGATTCGCTGCTTGAAGAAAATACCACCTACAGGGTATCATTTGGTAGTGCCATAAGAGACATGCACGAAGGCAATGCATATATAGGCTACACCTACACATTTAGCACAGGTGCTTACTTTGACTCACTATGGCTAAAGGGCACCATAAAAGACGCTGCCACTGGCAAACCTGACACTACTAGTATTGTAGTGCTGTATAATGCCACTGAAAACGATAGTGCAGTAGTCAAGAAAAAACCCAGATACGTATCGAAGCCCGATGCTAGCGGCACATTTAGATTTGAAGGGCTACCAGGTAGAGCATTTAAGATATATGCTATAAGAGATGATAACGGCAACCAGACCTATGATGGCGGCAATGAAATGATAGCATTTGCGGACACGACCATATCTACCACAGACACAACCCATCCTGTATTGTCGCTAAGACTATTTTCTGAGAAACAAGATACTGCACAGAATAGCGAACCCAGCACCACCACGAAAAAAAGCCTGAGGAGCAAAGAAAAACCTACTATAACAGCATTGACAGACACTAACCTAGTATATACTGTAAACGTAGATACAAGTAATATCAATAACAGGACATTTGGCGTAACTGACTCTATAAGGTTGACCTTTAACCGTAAAGTGACCATAAACACAGACTCTATGAGCCTGACCTATGATAGTGCCGGAAAAGCTAAAAATATAGCATTGCAAGTAAGAACCGATACAAGCAAAAGCGGACTGATAATAGTAAAAGCACTGCTGAATGAAAACACTGTATATACGCTAAAGGTGAACAAAGGATTTGCAAAAGACAGTGCAGATAGACAAATAGTAGCAGGGGTGTACAGATTCAGAACAATGAATAATGACGACTATGGAAAAATAACCCTGAATATACCAGCCAAATATCAGAATAAACCAATCGCAACAGACACCAACAAAGCAGACAACCTGCTGCTTATAAAAGCAGACAATGACACTCTGAGCCTGAGAAAGATAACAGATAGCACTGTAAGACTGACAAGACTGCGACCAGCAACATACACATTTTACATAATTGTAGACAAGAACAAAAATGGCAAATGGGACACTGGTGATTTATATGAAAAGAAACAACCTGAGCTAGTGATACCTGCTGATGAAAATATAGTACTGAAAGCAAAATGGGAACACACTATAGACTTTGAACACCCAGTGAACCAAAAAAACAAAAAACCGAGTATAAAAGGCAACAGATAAAGGTAAAACACACACTATATGAAGAAAAATTTACTGCTAATTCTGCTACTGTCTGCTGTAGGCGTAAGTGGTCAGAAAAGAATGACACCAGAGAAACTATGGAGCCTACACCGTGTAAGTGGCAACAGTGTAAGTACGGATGGTAAACACCTATACTATAGCACAAAAACGGTGAACTGGAAAACAGAAAAAAGCACCGGCCATCAGTACCGGCTGAACCTGGAAGACGGCAACAGAGACGAATGGACAGCAGAAGGGAAAAATATAGTGCAACGATACACAAACGCATGGTATGCATATACAGACAACTATCTGTATAAAAGCACAGACAATGGCAATACCTGGAGTGAAATATACAACGGACTACAAGGAGCAGAAAACGTATGGGTATCGCCAGACGGAAAGTATGTAGCATACTCGAAAGATGTAATGATAAAACCAATGAATGGCACAGACATCTATAGCGATCTACCCAATACTACTGCCAAAGTATATACAGACCTAAACTACAGACACTGGGACACATGGGAAGATGGGAAGTTTTCGCACGTATATGTAGTAAACCTAAAAGACGGCACTACGAAAGATATAATGGAAGATGAGCCCTATGATTGTCCGCAGAAGCCATTTGGTGGAGCAGAAGACCTGACATGGGCACCAGACAGCAAAGGATTTGTGTATGTATGTAAGAAAAAACATGGCAAAGAATATGCACTGAGTACAAATACAGACGTGTATTACTACAGCTTAAGCACCAATAAATCTGCTAACTGGACAGAAGGTAGAATGGGTTATGATACCCAACCATTGTATAGCAATGATGGCAAAAGACTGGCCTGGCTGAGCATGTCGAGAGATGGATTTGAAGCTGACAAGAATGACATTGTAATAATGGATGTAGCCACAAAAAAAGTAATCAACCTGACATCTAAATGGGATGGCACAGTAGATGGCTTTGTATGGAATGCAGCTGGAGACAGGATATACTTTAATGCACCATATGAGGGGACGGTACAATTGTTTGATGTGGAGATACCCCGTAGCGATAAGGACAAAATAAATGTAACTAACCTAACAAAAGGAAAGTATGACATAAATGGTATAGTGGGGATAGCTGGTAGTGAAATAATAGTATCGAGATGCGACATGAACCATGCCAGTGAGCTATATGCAGTAAAGCCCAAATATGGCGATATGCGCCAGCTAACTCATGAAAATGATGCTATGTATGCAGACATAGAAATGAGTAAAACAGAGCTAAAAACAATACCAACACCTGATGGTGGCACATTGCGCACATGGGTGATATACCCACCAGACTTTGACCCAAGTAAAAAATACCCTACCCTACTCTACTGCCAGGGAGGACCACAATCGGCATTGTCGCAATTTTATAGTGTTCGTTGGAATTTTCAGTTGATGGCAGCTCAAGGATATATAGTAGTAGCACCCAACAGAAGAGGAATGCCAGGATGGGGTGTACAATGGAACGAAGCTATAAGTAGAGACTGGGGCGGACTACCTATGCAAGACTACCTGACAGCAATAGATGAGATATCTAAAGCACCCTATGTAGACAAGTCGAGACTGGGCTGTGTGGGAGCAAGCTATGGTGGATACAGCGTATTTATGCTAGCAGGAATGCACAACAACCGCTTTAAATCGTTTATAGCCCATGATGGTCTCTTTGACCTAAAGAGCTGGTATGGCACCACGGAAGAGCTTTGGTTTGCCAATTGGGACATAGGTGGCCCTTACTGGAAACAACCCACCCCTCCAAGCTATGATAAATTTAACCCCAGTAACTTTGTGAACAAATGGAACACCCCAATAATGATTATTCAAGGAGGCCTAGACTTCAGGGTACCAATAGAACAAGGATTAGAGGCGTTTCAGGCAGCAAGACTGCATAACATAAAATCGAAGCTACTATACCTGCCCAATGAGAATCACTGGGTGCTACATCCGCAGAATGGTATAGCGTGGCAAAGAGAATTCTTTAAATGGCTGGACGAAACATTGAAATAAAGAACAACAAAGAAATAAAAAAACGAAAGTACTCGACATAAAGAAGCCCCGGATATCGGGGCTTCTTTATGTCGAG
>CAZRPA010000155.1:0-9607 GCA_964601855.1 uncultured Flavipsychrobacter sp.
CTACTATTGGTAGAGTGGCAGCAGAATTGCAATTGCAGTGTTACCTTATAGGCGGTTTCGTAAGAGATAAGTTGCTGGGCAGACCCACCAAGGACGTAGATATTGTATGTACTGGCGATGGTATAGATTTGGCACATGCAGTAGCTGCTACCTTCGACCATAAACCACATGTTAGTTTCTTCAAAACATTTGGTACAGCTCAGTTTTGCTTGCATGGGCTGGATGTAGAGTTTGTGGGTGCGCGCAAAGAGTCGTACAGTGCCGACTCTCGCAAACCTCAGGTAGAACCCGGCACCATACAAGACGATCAACTAAGGAGAGACTTTACTATTAATGCCCTCGCTATAAGTCTAAACCCTAGTGATTTTGGTAGCCTCATAGATCCATTTGGTGGTATAGACGACCTTAATACCCAAACCATACGCACCCCATTGGGGCCAGATATCACGTTTTCTGACGACCCACTACGTATGATGAGGGCCATACGTTTTGCCACACAGCTAGGTTTTAATATTGTGCCAGATGTGTTTGAGGCCATCAGTCGCAACAAACACCGCCTTAAAATAGTATCGCAAGAGCGGATAACAGATGAGCTCAATAAAATAATGACAGCAGCTAAACCCTCTATAGGGTTTCATTTGCTGTTTATCAGCGGGCTGCTGCAGGAGTTTTTCCCACAAATGGTAGACCTCTCTGGTGTAGAGATTGTAGAAGGTAAAGGACATAAAGATAATTTTTACCATACACTGCAAGTAATAGACAACACTGCAGCTAAAAGCAATAACTTGTGGCTGCGCTGGGCTGCCTTGCTGCACGATATAGGCAAACCTGCTACCAAAAAGTTTGAGGAAGACCATGGTTGGACATTTCATGGCCATGAGGTGGTAGGGGAGCGTATGACACCGCGCATCTTCAAGCAACTGAAATTACCTCAGAACGAAAAAATGAAGTATGTAGCCAAGCTGGTTGCATTGCATCTTCGCCCCATTAGCCTTACGAAGGAAGATATCACCGACTCTGCTATGCGCAGATTACTGTTCGACGCTGGTGAAGACCTCGAGGACCTGATGATTCTATGCGAGAGCGACATTACCTCTAAGAATCGTATGAAGGTGAAACGGTACTTAGAAAACTTTGAGCTAGTAAAAGAACGACTGAAAGAAGTAGAAGAAAGTGATCGCATACGCAATTGGCAGCCGCCCATCACAGGCGAAGACATCATGCGCATTTTTGGGCTGGCTCCTTCTCGCAATGTAGGTGTACTAAAAACCGCCATTAGAGAGGCAATACTAGATGGGCAAATACCCAACGATCATACTGCTGCTTATCAATTACTATTGCAGAAAGCGGCAGAGCTCAACCTAAAGCCAGTGAGCGATTAATTTCAGGATTGCATTGTCCATCTGTTTTTCTAGTATTTTATCTGATCATTTTTATTAACCATCCGCACATGACCAATCGACAGCTATTCTTGCAGCACCTTGCTCAAACATCTCCTGCACCTATAGGCATAGAGATAGTAAAAGCACAGGGCAATTACCTGCACGATGCCGATGGTAAGCATTACCTAGATCTAATAGGTGGTATTAGTGTTTGCAATATTGGTCATAGCCATCCGGCAGTAGTAGCTGCCATACATGCACAGGCGCAGCAATACTTACACATCATGGTATATGGTGAGTTGGTGCAGAGCCCACAGTCGCAGTATGCACAGCTACTAGCTAGTCATTTGCCTGCTCATCTCAGTTGTATATATTTCACTAATTCTGGTACTGAGGCTACAGAGGGGGCGCTCAAGCTTGCTCGTAGGGTCACTGGTCGTACAGATGTGGTTTGTGCAAAAAATAGTTATCATGGCAGCACACTAGGGGCACTAAGTGTGATGGGGGATGAATACTGGCGCAATGCTTACCGACCATTGTTGCCAGGCATACACCACCACACTTACAATAGTGCTGAGTTTATTGCAGCTATAAATCACCACACTGCATGCGTAATCATAGAAACTGTGCAGGCAGAGGTAGGAATACAAGTGCCTGATGTGGCATGGCTGCAGCAACTACGCCAGCGATGCACTGACACGGGTACATTACTTATATTCGATGAGATACAATGTGGTTTTGGGCGCACGGGTGCTTTGTGGGCTTTTCAGCATTATGGTATTGAGCCAGATGTACTGCTACTAGGCAAGGCATTGGGTGGTGGTATGCCCATGGGGGCTTTTGTTGCCTCTCACACACTTATGCAGTCGCTTACTCACAATCCGGTTTTAGGACATATTACCACATTTGGTGGGCATCCTGTATGCTGTGCCGCAGGTATGGCAGGTATGCAGGTGTTGCTGCAAGAGCAGCTAATAGAGCAGGTAGCAGCTAAGGAAGGGGTATTTCATAGGTTGTTAGTACATCCACACATCAAGGCAGTACGCAGCAAGGGGTTACTGATAGCTGTGGAGCTCGAATCTTCAGAAAAGGTAATAGCTGTCCTTCAGCAATGTCTCACTTTAGGGCTCTTCTCCGATTGGTTTCTTTTTGCACCTCACTGCATTCGCATTGCCCCACCGCTTACTATTACAGAGTCAGAGATCGAGTTTGCATGCAATACTCTATTGTCCTGTTTGTAAATTTTTAGCAATTACATTACATCCTTATGAGCTTGGATTGACGATATTTGACAAGCAGATACTTTTATTTTTAATCTAGTTCAATCATATTGTTATGACAATCAGAAACATTGGTGTACTGACATCTGGTGGCGACAGCCCGGGTATGAATGCCGCTATACGTGCAGTAGTGCGTACCAGTATTTACAATGGCATCAATGTATTCGGTATCAGGCATGGCTATCAGGGCATGATAGATGGAGACATTCACCCACTGCTTACTACCGATGTTTCCAACATCATACAGCGTGGAGGAACAATACTCAAGACCGCTCGTAGCAAAGAGTTCATGAACGTGGAGGGGCGTGCCAAAGCCTATGCTGCACTGCAAAAGCACAATATAGACGGGCTAATACTTATAGGCGGAGATGGTACATTTCGCGGAGCAGTAAAGTTTTTCGAGGAGCATACCATACCTGCTGTAGGGCTGCCCGGCACTATAGATAAAGACCTTGCAGGTACAGATTTTACTATTGGGTTCGATACGGCAGTAAATACTGCGGTATCAGCTATCGACAAAATTAGAGATACTGCCGAGGCGCACGACCGTGTTTTTATAGTAGAGCTAATGGGTCGCGATGCTGGTTATATCGCACTCAACAGTGGTATTGCTTGCGGAGCAGAAGATATACTGATACCTGAAACCACTACGCACATAGATCAGGTGCTAAACCGTATTGAAGCAGATGGTAAACGAAAAAAGACGGTACAGATAATAGTAGTAGCTGAGGGAGATGATTTTGGGGGGGCAAATGAAGTATTCAATGCCATCAGGGAACGCCTACCACAGCTCGATGTGCGTACTTGTGTGCTGGGGCACATACAGCGTGGTGGTTCTCCCTCTTATGCCGATCGTGTGTTGGCTAGTCGCTTGGGGCATAGCGCAGTTAATGCACTTATATCAGGCAACACTCAGGTTATGGCAGGCATAGTCAACGACCAGTTAGTATTCACACCGTTTGATAAAGTGGTAAAAGGCAATACACCTATCAGTGCTGACATGATAGATATGATCAGGGTGCTGAGTGTGTAGTAGTAGCAATTCATAAAAAAACGCCTCCCACATCTTCATGCAGGAGGCGTTTTATGTGCTTCATTGAGTGCTTATTTTATCACTACTAGTTTCTGCGATGTTACTTTACCACCAGTATTCACATTCACTATATACACACCAGCAGGCAATTGGTTGATGTCTGTGCTTATGGTGTTACTACCGGCTTGCAGCAACATTGTTTTAGTTACTAGTACTTTACCTGCTATATCGGTAATGCTCATAGCAGCACTGCCTGATTTATCACTGTGTATTGCAGCAGTAAATGTACCATTAGCTGGGTTGGGGTACACCGCAAAGCTGTTATGGTTTATAGTAGCATTGTTGTTTACACTACCGGGTGCAGTAGAGCCTAGTGTGTTGGTTGTAGTATTGGTTACTATTGGTTCGTAATTGTCAATGTAAATTGATGCACGGTTTCTAAACTGTGTACCTACAGCTAGTCCGGGCATAGTTTTTATGGTGTACTTAAACATACCATTGCTACGGAGGTCATCTATAGCCTGTGGAGGCATATTTATGTTGCTGAATGTGAATTTAGCCACTTTTACTGCGCCAGACTGGTACACCATTACTTTGCATGGTGCCGACTCGTACACTGGGTGCAGCGTAGTCCAGTTTAGGTCGTTATCTAGTGTGTCTATTATCACTACATTCTGTGCATACCAGCTACCTGTGTTCTGGAAGTTTACAGTATATTCCAATACAGAATCGGTGTTGTATATCAGTCCGTTTGCACCTGTGCCTTTAGGATATACTTCTTTACGGTTGCCGCTGTAAGATGCCACTACTACATCACTATGGCTGCGAATGTTGTTTTCAGGAGTGTAGTCATCTGCCCATGTGCTCGCAGGGCTATTGTAGCCTACAGTGTCTCTGAAAGCTACACTTGTGCCCACGGCTATGTTGGTAGGTACTTTATAGGCTACAGTTATTTTCTGAGTAGCACCAGGTGCCAATGAAGGTATGCCAGTAGACGTGTAATAATATGGACTACCACCAAACATACCTGAAGGAGTAAACATAGGCGAAAACAACTGACCATCTGTTTTGTAGGTTACATAGGTCGAGTCTTCAGTTACTGTGCCTTCATTAGCTATTAGTATTTGTTGCACCATTGTTTGTCCGGGTACAGGTGGTGTAAGGGTAGCAGTGCTTATACGCAGGTTGTGCGTACCAGTAGCAGTATTGGCAAAGTTGGCACTCAGTACACATCCTGCCGATGCTGAAGCTGTAACAGCAAGGTTGTTTAGTTGGCATGCTGCGAGCGAGTAGTTTGGCGAAACAGTTTCAGTAACTGTGTAGCTACCCGATGGTACCATGAATGAGTAATGACCATTTTTGTCAGTATAGGTGTATCCTATGCCTGAACAGTATATCTGTGTATTAGCTACACCCATATCTCCTGCATCTTGTGTGCAATTGCTGTTTGTGTCATTATATACAGTACCTTCTATAGTACAATAGCAGCTAGTTTCAGCAGCGTCATAGCCTACATGTACACTGCGTTTGGTCATACAGCCCACAGCATCTGTAGCAGTCATTTGGTAGAGTCCGGTAGGTAGGCTGCTTATGGTTGCGGTGCTTCCACCAGTACTCCATCCGTATGTATAGGGTGCTGTGCCGCCATATGCAGTGGCTGTTGCTGTGCCGTCGTTTACAAACAGGCAGCTAGCTTCAGTTACAGAGATTCCTACACCTACAGGCGAGTAAGATGCCAGTTCAAAAGGTACTGTTACTTTACAGCCCATATTGTCTGTTACACGTACACTATAGGTGCCAGCGGGTATGCTGCTTAGTGTTGCTGTTGCTGCTCCTGTATTCCATAGGTAGGTGTATGGTGCTGCACCACCTGTGGCAGCCACACTTATGCTGCCATTTGCCGCCATACAAACGGGGCTAGTAGATGAGGTGGTAGCATTTATGATATTAACAGGTGGCACTGTTACAAAACCTGTAAGTACACAACCTGTAGCATCACTTACTCTGTAGTTATAGTTGCCCGGAGCTAGCAACGTAGCCGTAGTGCTGGTTTGTGCTGGAGTGGTATACCAGCTTATAGTGTAGGGTGGGGTGCCGCCTGCTGGTATTACAGTAGCATTACCTGTAGGACTGGTACAAAGGCTAGGTGAGCTTGATGTTGTAACAGATATACTACTTGAAGAACCTAAAAATACACTGTTGTTGCCAGTACATCCATTAGCATCCGTTACTGTTACATGATACAATCCCGACGGTACACCTGTTTGCGATGCAGTATTAGCACCATTACTCCAGTTGTAAGTATAGGGAGCAGCTCCACCCGATACAAATGTGCTGATAGAACCATCCATTCCCAAACAGGTAGCAGGAGTGCTGGTCAATGGAAGCGAAATAACAGTTGTTTGATTTACAAATACCGAATATGGGTTGTATAGTGCTGCAGTATCAGTTGTAGCCATGCAGCCCGCCGCATCTATTATTTCTACAGTATAGTTGCCTGTAGAAAGTCCGGTAATGTTTGGTGTAGTTGCTCCGTTAGACCATCTGTAACTCACTGGCATCACCGCCGATGGCGATACACTGGCTACGGAGGCTGTACCATCAGTACAGTTGGCATCAGTAGCTGTTACTGTAGCTGTAAACGAGGTATATAATATGGTAGCAGTATCTGGGTTTACTTTCGATCCGTATTTGCATCCTGCCGCATCGGTTATCATTACACCATATTGTCCTGTGGGCAATGTTACTGTGGCTCCAGTAGCTACCGTCGATCCGGTACTTATATTATACCACTGGTATATATAGGGGGCTGTTCCTCCAGTGGCAAGTCCTGTTACTGTTCCCGGCAAAGGACATATCGATTCTGTACTACTGAGCGAATAGGTAAATGGTGGTGCACCCGCAAAGGTATTTGTAGCTGTCGCAGTTCCATCGTTTACTGTTACCGATACTGGTCCTCCACTATATCCTGTCAGTGCATCTGATAGGCCAGTTACCGTATGCACAATTGTGCTACTTGTAGTGCCTTCTGTTGTCCATATCACTGTAAGCGGTGGAGTAAAACCTGTCATTGTTGCAGACAATACACCATTGTTATTACACGGGGCTATAGGCACACTAAATGAAACAGTCTGTGCGTCAGCACAAGTTGCAGTTGCTAATGCCAGTAATAGAGGGAGAATTTTTTTCATCATTTTGCTTTGATTAAAAATAGTATTCTGATCATCGAGGTAGGCGTTGCATAAATAATCTACTAAAAAATTTATAAAAAACCTCCTGACTCTTCACCGTAAATATAAGCAAAGAAATTTTCTTAAGAAATTTCAAAAAATATTCTCCAATTTTTTCACATGATTCTCCAAAATTTTGCTGCTACAATTGTTTTAAAGCGTTCGCTTTACAATAGTTTTTTTTAATAAAAATTCATTGGGTGCTTTTGTTTGTTTTTGCATTGTGTTTTTTAATTATATTAATTTCAGGTTATTGTTTTAATGGTTTGCAACATTATACATTTACTTTTGGTTTATTCTCTCGGCTAAGAGTATTGTCTGGTTTACAATACATCAATTGGCTTTAAAGTATAGTAATCTAAAAATGCATAGTGTTTATATTATTATATGTGAATCCAGTAACCTGTATAGATCACGAAAAGTAATTAACAGTAATTTTTAGTTATGTGTTCAAATGCAAACTAAAATGAGATTTTTTTGCCAAAACATAAGTTTTTCTAGTTCAGAAATACTAATTTTATGCTTGGTGTTAAAATAATTCTACGATAATGTTATTTTTATAACAGTATCGTTGTTATTCTACTTGCCTTTTTAGTTACATCATTGATTGCTTTTTGAACAATAAAACCAAATGTATATGAGGCGTATCTATTTATCTCTATTCTTTTGTTTGCTGTCGTTTGTCGGTTTCGCACAAACTGCTGCAAGCTACTCATTTGAAAGAACTACAGGTACTTACAATAGTATAGTAGGGTTAACAGGAACAATTGCAACTGGCTCTATTAGTACAGATGATGGAACACTTTCATCCATTCCTATTGGGTTTACTTTCTCGTATTGTGGCACTCCATACACACAGTTGGCTATGTGCTCCAACGGTTTTATTTCATTATCTAACAGCACGTCTGCTCCTTGGACAAATAGTGGTATGGGAGCCGTTAATGGAGGGCTAGGGTTTTTATCAGCTTTTTGGGATGATTTGTTTGGATTTTCCTCTACTGCTTATTACCAAACGTCCGGCACTGCACCTAACAGGGTTTTTACAGCGCAGTGGGGTAGTCCTACTGCTGGTTGGGGTACTTATAGCGGTTCTGGTACAGCTACCTTCCAAATTAAATTGTATGAAGGCACTAACGCAGTACAGTTTTGTTATGGTTCTCCAGGTTTCGCATCTGGCTCTGCTACTATAGGAATTGCAAATTCCGGCTCTGATTTTCAGAATTTGGCAACTTCTGCTTCTACAACAACTTCTACTTCTTTCTCAGCTGGCTGTAATGGCTCACCTTCAGCTAATACTATTCTTACCTGGACTCTGTGTACCGATCCTCCAGCCAGCACTATCTCAGGCAGTATGTGTGTGGGTGGTTCTTCTACACTTTCTAATACAGTATCTGGTGGTACATGGTCTACAGGCAATGCTGCTGTCGCTACCGTCAATACTACTACAGGAGTGGTATCTGGCGTTTCAGCTGGTACTGCTCGCATCACTTATACAGTTGTTGGTGGTTGCAATTCTAACGTAATTGTTACCGTAAATCCCAAACCTACTGTTGCCAGCATTACACCATCTGTTACCTCATTGTGTATAGGTGCACCTATAACGTTTACAGCAGGTGCAGCGTCTGGCATAGGCACATTAGTATCTTACAACTGGAGCGGCCCAGCAGGTTTTACAGCTTCATCTGCTATTCCTACCACTACTTACACTACTACATCTACAGCCAATAGTGGAGTATACAGCTTGACGGTTACCTATTCTGCATCTGGTTGTACCAGCGCTGCAGCTGTAGTTACACCTTCCATTACTGTCAATGATGTACCTTCTGCTATTTCAGGCACTGCTTCAGTTTGTATCGGTGGTTCCCAGACTTTAAGTAGCTCTCCCACTGGTGGTACTTGGGCATCTGGCAACCCTACCGTGGCTAGTGTTGTTGCTGGTAGCGGTTCTGTAACTGGCCTATCAGATGGTTTAGTATTAATATCATACACTGCTCCTACTGGTTGCGTACGCACACGTACCATGACTGTCAATCCACTACCGGTGCTGAACATTTCTCCTGCTTCATCGGCTACAATATGCCTTACAGAGACTACCTCTTTTACGGCTAGCTCGCCAAACCCTGAATTTACATTGTTGGGTCAGAATTTCAACTCTGGTCTTTTGGGATGGACGATTACCAACACCTCTGGCGATGCATCTGGCGATAGCTATTGGCAAATAGTTACTCCTCCTGGCGCTTACAGTGTTATTGGAGATGGATCTCCTATGTTGCAGTCTGCTCCCATAGCCAGTGGTGCAGTTACTAACACTACGGTTACATCCCCTTCGTTTACTACACAGGGTGGTTATGGTGCAATAACTTTAACATTCAATCAGTTTTTATTGACACCTGATGCAATATCGGCATTAGTAGAATATTCTGTGAATGGCGGTCCTTGGCAGATATTGGCTGATCAGACCACTCCAGGTGCTATAGGTGCAGATTCATGGAGTGCATCTACTCCCGAAACAACTATACCTCTTCCTCCAGATGCTATTGGTGTAGCCAACCTCAGGTTGCGTTGGTCTTTAAATTCTGCTGTTGTTTATTGGTTCTTAGATAATATTTATGTTAAGGGCACTTTACCACCATCTACATTCGATTGGTCAGGCGCATTTGGTTTGTCTTGCACTGCGTGTGC
>CAZRPA010000156.1:0-9513 GCA_964601855.1 uncultured Flavipsychrobacter sp.
TCGTTGATCAGTTTATTGAAGAATCCCATAAAGTAGCAATATATAAGCCAAAAGTGAAACCCGAATTTAGGAATAGTTGAGATACTACAAACGAAATTGTTAAGATTTAGGTTGAAAAGAGGGGGAGGGGTAAATGAGAATTGGTATAAGGATACAAATAGCTAGGTGTTTCGTTACTTTGAGTACTGAAAAAGCATAACAAAGCAGGCGAACTATGATACCAGAAAATGAACTGAAAGAGAATTTTCCATCTTTTGAGCCAGCGTTGCTGCATGAAATGGCAGCCCATTGCAGTGTGAGGAGCTTCAAGGATGGTGATATGCTGATGAAGACAGGCAGTTACATACGCTCGGCGATGGTGATACTGAGTGGACTGGTAAAGGTGCTGAGGGCAGACGAAGAAGGTAGTGAATACTTTATGTATTATATAGAGCCAGGGCAGGCATGCGCCCTGAGTATGACGTGCGCTAACAAGCAGAATATCAGTGAGTTATCGGCTAAGGCGGTAGGAGATGTGGAGCTGATAACTGTGCCGCTAGATAAGATGGACCAATGGATGATGCAGTATAAAAGCTGGTATCAGTTTGTGCTGGGTACATACCGCAAAAGATTTGAGGAAATGCTGACAACGCTAGACCATGTAGCATTTAGGAATATGGATGAGCGTTTAGTGTTTTACCTAAAGCAGCACAGCCAAAAGCTGAAGACAAATATTATACCGTATACACATGCTGAGATAGCGGGAGAACTGAACTCATCGAGAGAAGTAATATCACGGTTGATGAAAAAACTGGCAGACAGGGGCATGATAAAAATGAACCGCAATGAAATAGAGATTATTAATCTGGACTCTGTATTGTAGTAAGTAACGATGGATAAATTTATTCAACGTTCCTGTGTGATAATTATCACAGACCACTAGTATTGATTGTCGCACCTTAGCAACATGATAGTATTAGGTTACATGGCTGCGGTGCTTATAGGCATTTCGCTGGGGTTGATAGGTGGTGGTGGTTCTATACTTACAGTGCCTGTATTGGTGTATCTATTCGGGGTAGATGCCACATTAGCTACTTCTTATTCGCTGTTTATAGTGGGCGCTACCAGTCTGGTGGGTGCTTATAAAAATTACACCAAAGGATTTGTAGACATTAAAACTGCTTTGCTGTTTGGTGCAGCATCTATTACTACGGTGCTGCTCACTCGTCGTTTTGTTATTCCCCTGATACCGGATACAATATGGACAAGTGGCAGTGTGGTAATAACTAAGTCATTTCTTACGATGGTGTTGTTTGCTGCTCTGATGCTGATGGCATCTTTCTCCATGATAGGAGGCGGTAAAAAAAACACTGAGCCAGCTACAACTGGTGGTGGAAATGTATTGCCTTCACTTATACTGTATGGAATAGGTATAGGACTTGTTACTGGGTTATTAGGAGCGGGTGGTGGTTTTCTGCTTATACCTGCGCTTGTGCTGCTGCTGAGGCTGCCTATGAAAAATGCTGTGGGTACTTCACTATTTATTATTGCACTTAATTCTTTGATTGGTTTTACCGGAGATCTGGGAAGGGCTACTATAGACTGGACTTTTCTGCTGACGTTAACAGCCATATCTGTGGTGGGCATAATAGTGGGTACTGAGTTGAGTAAAAGAATACCTGGTAGCAAGCTGAAGACAGGTTTTGGATGGTTTGTGATGATAATGGCCGTCTATATCCTGATAAAGGAAATCTTTTTGAAATAGTGCTGATGCGTGACAATTGTCACCGAATAGGGTGGTGCGATAGATGAACTTTGCGTAACAATAAGGACGTAATAAGTAAATAACTAAAAACTATATAAAATGAACATCGAACAAATTTACACCGGCTGCCTTGCACAAGGAGCTTATTACATTGAAAGTAACGGAGAAGTAGCGATTGTAGATCCGCTACGCGAAGTGTTGCCGTACATAGAAAAAGCAGAAAAAGACGGAGCTACAATAAAATATGTATTTGAAACGCATTTTCATGCCGACTTCGTGTCTGGTCATATAGACCTAGCTGCAAAAACTGGAGCTACAATTGTATACGGTCCTACTGCAAAACCTGGTTTTGATGCACTGGTAGCAGAAGATGGTCAGGAGTTTAAATTGGGTAATGCTACCATAAAAGTACTGCATACACCAGGGCACACAATGGAGAGCAGTTGTTATCTGCTGACAGACGAACATGGTAACGCAACTAGTTTGTTTTCGGGAGATACCTTGTTTATAGGAGATGTGGGACGCCCTGACTTGGCTCAGAAAGCTGCTCATATGACACAAGAAGAGCTGGCCGGAACCTTATTTGACTCGCTGAGGAATAAAATAATGCCACTGGGAGATGATATTATAGTATATCCTGCACATGGAGCTGGCAGTGCTTGTGGCAAAAACATGAGTAAAGAAACAACAGATACACTAGGGCACCAGAAAGCAACCAACTATGCACTAAGGGCTAATATGACCCGCGAAGAGTTTGTGGTAGAGGTGACAACCGGTCTTATGCCACCACCAGCTTATTTTCCGCTGAATGTGATGATGAACAAAATGGGCTATGAAAGCATAGATACAGTGCTGGCACGTGGTAGTCATGCATTATCAGCAGATGCATTTGAAGCTGTAGCTAACGAATCTGGTGCTCTGATACTGGATACAAGAGACCCTCAGGTGTTTGCAACAGGGTTTGTGCCAAATTCTATAAACATAGGTATCAATGGCAACTTTGCACCATGGGTAGGCGCACTGATACCAGACATCAAACAGCAGATATTGCTGGTAGCAGAGCCGGGAAGTGAGCAAGAGGTTATCACTCGTTTGTCGAGAGTAGGTTATGATTTCTGCATAGGATATCTGGATGGCGGTATAACTACCTGGAAAAATGCAGGTAGAGAAATGGACAGTATACAGTCTGTAACTGCGGATGAACTAGCTGAAAAGATGCAACAGGAATCTGTAAACATATTGGATGTGCGTAAGAAAAACGAGTACCTGAGTGAGCATATAGCCAAAGTAGAAAACTATCCGCTTGACAATATAAACGATGGCTTGTCGAGTATAAGTAAGGATAAAACTTACTACGTGCATTGTGCAGGAGGGTACAGATCTATGATTTTTGCATCAATACTCAAGGCGAGAGGTTTTGATAATCTGATAGATGTGAAGGGTGGATATAAGGCAATAAAAGACACAGCAAGATTTGAACTGACAGATTATGTGTGTCCTACAACACTATTATAATCAGTTAGTTAATTAGTTAGTATAAATAATCACAACAGCAAATTTTTATGGTTGGAACACAATTAAGTTTGAAAGAACTGCTCAGTAAAGGAGCGGTAGTAGTAGATGTAAGAACGCCTGAAGAATACAGCACAGGGCATTATGAAGGATCGGTGAATATACCGCTGGATATAGTGGGTAACCATGCCGATGAATTGAAAAGTATGAGAAAACCAGTTATTGCAGTGTGCAGGTCTGGTGCACGTAGTGGTGCTGCGGCAGCAATGCTCAGTGCAACAGGTATAGAGGTGTATAATGGAGGTGGATGGATGGATTTTGAAAATGCAGTAAAATAAAAATGAGCAATACAACACACAAACCCTTGTATGTCAACCACTTAAGGAAGGGGTGCAAGGGTTGTGTGCTTGTACTGTCATTGCTGTTGTTTTTGACGAGTATGGCAAAAGCGGGTATAGCATCTGCACAGTATCATTATTGCAGTTGGAACAGATTAACCGTGCAGTTGCCTATAGGTACCAAGTGGGGGACTGATGCTGAGATGCAGGCAAGATGGCAGAGTAGTATGGGGAGTAAAAACATGTTTGACGAACAGTTGCTGTTGTCATACAGACACTGGGTTTATTATAAACCTAATGAACGTTTTCGTTTTTCCTTGTCTCCATTTGCTTATTTCAGTGCCAATCCGTACATCATGAAACTGGGCGATGAAAAACTAACCACCACCAATGAATTTAGAGCAACAGTAGCGGCAGAAATTCAAGAAAAGCTATTGCCTAAACTATGGATAAATGGTAGGGTGGGCGCAGAATACCGGATTTTTGAGTCTACTGATAATAACTGGCGCACACGATATAGAGTAGGTAGTAGGTATGAGCTCAATAAAAAATACAGCATTTCGGGCAATTATGAGTTGTTGTTTACTACACATATAGGTAGTACATACACTCATCTGGACAATGAACGGATATGGGCTATGATGGGACGAAATATAACCAATAAACTAAAAGCAGAAATAGGACTGATGCACTTAAAAAGAAAAATGAATGGCAGTAAGTCGTTAGTAAAAGAGGGAGATATACTACTAAACATTACCTGTAGCCTATAAATGATAAAAGTGAAACAATAATACTATACCAACAAAACCAACGAATTAAAATGATGGAATTAATGAAGCAGCCCTGGCCATGGTATTTGGCAGGTGCGCTGGTGGGACTAACTGTGCCCGCCCTTTTGATATTGGGGAATAAGCACTTTGGTATATCTGCCAACCTTAGGCATATATGTGCAGCCTGCATACCCGGTAAAGTGTCCTTCTTTAAATATGAATGGAAGAAAGAAATATGGAATTTGTTTTTTGTAGTAGGCATTATCATGGGAGGGTTTATAGCTACTACGCTGCTGGGCAATAATACTGATATAATTATTCATGCGGATCTGGCAACTGAACTTGCAGGGTATGGTATAACTGATTTGTCGAATCTGGTACCGGGTGATATTTTCTCATTTAAGAGTTTATTTACAGTGAGAGGTTTCGTGCTGATGGTGGGTGGAGGTTTTCTGGTAGGGTTTGGTACTAGATATGCTGGTGGCTGCACCTCTGGTCACTCTATTATGGGTTTGTCTACCTTACAATTGCCATCGCTTATAGCTACTATTAGTTTTATGGTGGGCGGTTTTCTGATGGCAAATGTGTTTATGCCTTACATAATGAGTTTTTAGTAGATAATAAGGGAAAGTAGAAGTATTTAAAATTAACAGATTAAGTAGACGTATATAAAAATGGAGAATAATAGCAATAATATAGCAGCCATAAGCGACCATGAAGTGCGGCTACAAGATACAATGTGTATCAATGAGTCGCAGTTGCAGCATAAATGGTATCACAACCTGAAGTACATGGTAGTGGGCATACTATTTGGTATCACCTTTATCAAAGCTGAGATAGTGTCGTGGTTCAGGATACAGGAGATGTTCAGGTTGCAAAGCTTTCATATGTATGGAGTGATAGGCACTGCTGTGGTGGTGGGTATGATATCTGTGTGGCTGATAAAAAGGTACAATGTAAAAACCATATATGGAGAGCCAATAGTGTTTCATAACAAAACCTTTAACAAAGGGCAGATATATGGTGGGTTGATATTTGGGCTGGGTTGGGCTATAACAGGGGCTTGTCCCGGGCCATTATTTGCCCAAATAGGTACTGGTGCTGCTGCTATAATAGTAACACTGCTAAGTGCTATAGCTGGCACATGGGTATATGGATACTTTAGAGATAAGTTGCCTCATTGATGTAACCAAGATTAAGCAGATGTTGGGAAAAGGACATAGCTGTAATGTGGCGTGTCATTTCACCGTCATTTAGTTCAATTGTAATATTGTTAATCTGTTGTTTAGGTACAAAATGTGTGTTTCTTTGCAGGCAAATAGAAACAGAAGAGCAGAAGATGAATAGTAATAAAAAACGTGGAGTGATACTGATGAATCTGGGGTCGCCGGAAACAACAGCAGTGAAGGATGTGCGGAAGTATCTGGATGAGTTTTTGATGGATGAGCGAGTAATAGACTCACCGTATATAGTGAGGAGTTTGCTGGTAAAGGGTATTATAACCCCATTCAGGGCGCCTAAGTCGGCAGAGGCATATAGGTCTATCTGGACCAAGGATGGCTCTCCATTGGTACATATTACGATGCAGCTTAAGGATGCACTACAGAAAAAGATAAATGAACCTATAACTGTAGCTATGCGCTATGGTGTGCCAGATATGAAGTCGGCGTATGACGAGATGAAGCGTATGTGCCCAGATGTGGAAGAGGTAATACTGCTACCATTGTATCCGCATTATGCCATGTCTAGTTTCGAAACAGCATCTGTACATGCCCGCAAGGTGCATATGGATGAGGGATATGGATTTAAGATAAGAGTAGTGCGTCCGTTTTTCAATCACCCAGCCTATATTGCTGCGCTTGCAGATAGTATGCGCCCTTATGTGACTGGCAATAACACACATTTATTATTCAGTTATCACAGCATACCAGAAAGACACATAAAGAAAAGCGACATTACAGAAAAGCATTGCTTGAATGTGGCTGACTGTTGCAAGGTAGATTCTCCGGCACATGATTATTGCTATAGGCATCAGTGTTATGTAACCACATGGCAAGTAGCCGAAAAACTAGGTTTGCCCAAGGAACGATACAGTGTAGCATTTCAGTCGAAACTAGGAAGGGCAGCATGGCTAACGCCAGCTACAACCACACGTATGGAACAATTGCCGAAGGAGGGAATCAAAGACCTATTAGTAGTTTGTCCGTCGTTTGTAAGTGATTGTCTGGAGACACTAGAGGAAATAGCCATAAGAGAAAAAGAAAATTTTATGGAGGCAGGTGGCGAAACCTATGAATATATTCCGTGTATGAATACTCAGGATTCTTGGGTGGAGGCTGTAGCAACCTTGATAAATATATGATCATTGCATTTGTAGGGTAGCTATAATAAGTTGATCTTTTGAATGATAGATGTATCTGAGTGTATCAGGTAACATTAATTTTTGCGATTTGGACTATCTGTACGTAAAAGCGCTGCATATAATATTTGTAGTAACATGGTTTAGCGGTATGTTCTATATCGTTCGACTGTTTATTTACCATGCCGAAGCTAATGAAAAACCAGAGCCTGATCGAACTATTCTGATGAAGCAATTTGGTATTATGAGCAAGCGGCTGTGGTATGGTATTACATGGCCGTCGGCTATACTTACGCTTATCTTTGGCCCCTATATGTGGTATTTGTATGGGCAAACTGACAATTGGCTACAGGTGAAACTAGGATTTGTAGTAGGTTTATACATCTATCACTACACACTACATGTACTATATAAGCAGCAAGCTGCAGGTGTTTTTAAGTATTCGTCTGGCAAGTTGAGGGTATGGAATGAAGTAGCTACTATTTTTTTGATAGCTATAGTGATGCTGGTAGTAGTGAAAAATAGCTTAAGCCTAGTGTGGGGACTTGGTGGATTGGTGATATTTGTGATAGTATTGATGAGTGCAATAAAGATTTATAAGGCAATCCGTGAGGGTAGATGATTCTGCTAATCTTTTTTTAATTTTATAGTCGAGTATTTTCGACCGTTAATGACCATTTTTCAGTACACTAAGCTTGTAGTTTGTCTTGTATTGCTTTCAGTGCCAGCAATGCTGTGGGCTCAAAGTGGGCCTTTGGCGCTGAATGGAATGATGAAACTAGAAGATGGGACAGAATATAAGTACAGTCTGAATCTGGATATAAATGGAAATAACTTAAAGGGTGTTTCCATTACCCAACAGGACAAGGACATAATGAAAATGAAGCTTAATGGTAAGCTGAATAGGGAAAATAAAACACTAGTTTTTACAGAGAATGCGCATTTGGGCGTTTTGCCTGACACTATGGAGATGTGTTATGTAAGTGCTGTGGTGAAGTGGCGATTGAAAAAGAGTAAATATGCGTTCAGTGGTACATATATAGCAAAAAAGAAAAATGGGTCACTATGTGGTAGTGGTAAGCTGGTATTAGCCACTACCGAACAAAAAGGAGCGATACTTAGTGATAATCAAGAGTTACAAATGTCAAGTATTGCAGATACTGTTAAAAAGGCACCATTAGGTGAGCATGAATTGACGGAGGGAGCAGATAAAAAGTTGGACTGGCTGTCGCAGGAATGTGTACTAGAGATATGGGATGCAGGCGTGATAGATGGTGACGAGCTGACGGTGCTAGTAAATGGAAAGGTTTTGATTACCAACTTTCCGCTAAAAGGAGAGAAGAAAAAGTGGGTAATACCGTTGACAGAGAAACAAACTAAGCTGACCTTTGTGGCAGGTAGTGAAGGTAGTTCGCCTCCTAACACTGCACAAATGATACTGGCTGATGGGGGAAAACACCACAAGATTATGTACTACAACAAAAAGGGGAAAACAGCTAACATTACTATAGTAAAGAAATGATGACTTCTATTAAGTGTATTAATGCAATATAAGAGTAGCCTGATAATGAAAACACCTGCAGCTTTAGAAAGTTGCAGGTGTTTTTATTAGTGACTCGATATTGATTATCTAAGGTTGTCTATTCTTTTACCTTTAGGGTACTTAACGGTGTAGCCGAATTTAATATCCTGGTTTTCGTTAGGTTTCAGCGACAGCGTCCACTTCATCATACCTGTAGTAGCGTCAAAATCGGCAGCATTGGTTTCTTGGTCTTCTATCACTATATCTTTATCGTTGCTTATGGGTTGCTGGTCTTGCAGTACTATGTTTATGGCATCTTTGCGGGTGTTGCGTACGCTTATGGTATAAGCAAAAGTTTCGCGCACATTAGAGCCAATAGATTTTACACTGCGGCGTTTTTTGTCTTGTTCGCGTCTTACTACAATTTTTTTGTCTCTACCCAGTGAGAATGTTAGTGTGTCGGAAGTGTTGCGTACATCTATGTATCCCTGACCAACGTAGGTGCCTTCGTAGAAGATATTAGTTTGACCGGGCAGGAGGTTGAGGTCTTCCCAGTTGGTGATTTGTGCCTGTAGGAATGCATCTTTGTCTAGTTTTGGTGCGGCATAGTAGCGGTAGGTAGCTGGCAGATCATGTTTTTTGATGGCTACAATATGTTGCTGACCATCGTTAGGTATAGAGTAGGGTAGGTCTATATCGAACGAGGTGCTGATACCTGAGTTGTCAACAGATACGTATTCGTTCATGGTAGAGATATCTTGAGATTGAACACCGTCAGTAATGTATAATTCTTTAGCATTTCTTGCCCCACCCATAGCTACACCGGGTGCAGCTTTCATGTTGTTTGCTCTGAAATTTTGGTACAGAGCAGGGGTGTAAAACGATAAGTACCAGGGCGACATAGTAGGCGCTTGTACCCCTTCTTGTGGGTTGCCGGTAGAAAGTGTGAGGCGCACATTGTCCCATTTCACGCCACTGTTTTGAAATACACTGGCTTTGTAAAACAAACTGGCTGGTTTGGATATGTCATCTACACGTATGTCATAGTTTGGCGACCAGCCGGCATTGGGTAGGGTATAGCTGATAACTATGGGATTGGTAGTAGCTTCTTTGGCATAAAACTTAACCAATAGTTGACCGCCGGGTTGAAAACCTTTTTTCTGTTCTTCGTCCAGTTGCTTTTTTAGCGATGCTAGCCTTTCATCGGTTTTTTTGATCAGCTCATCTTGTTTGTGTTTCAGGTTCAGGTATCCTTCTAGTCTGGTGCC
>CAZRPA010000157.1:0-9388 GCA_964601855.1 uncultured Flavipsychrobacter sp.
GGCAAATGAAGAAACATCAACATCATATTATAGTAGGCCTGGATATCGGAACCACTAAAGTAGTAGCCATTGCGGGAAGGAAAAACGAATTCGGAAAGATCGAAGTTTTGGGCTTTGGTCGCGCCGATTCTGAAGGAGTAAATCATGGTGTTGTTATCAACATCGAGCAGTGTGTGCACTCTGTAGAGCTAGCCATACAGCGCTGTATAGAAAGCAATCCTTTGCTGGATATCAGCGAAGTGTATGTCGGTATAGCGGGTAAGCACATAAAAAGTGTGCAAACACAGGGTAGCAGGGTAAGAGCCAATGTAGATAACGAAATCAGTAAAGACGACATCGACCAGTTGCTGCGCGATCAGTATCGTACTTACTTACCCACTGGCGACCAGATCATTGACATCATAGCACAAGACTACACCATCGACAACATACCCAATATCATCAACCCGGTAGGTATGAGTGGGGTGAAAGTAGGTGCTAACTTTCATGTTATCACCGGCGATAGCACTGCTATAAGAAATATAAAAAGGTGCGTAGATAGGTCTAATCTCAAAACCTGCGATCTTGTACTACAGCCACTAGCATCAGCTTCAGCCGTTATCAACGACGAAGACATGGAAGCCGGCGTAGCTATCGTAGACATAGGTGGTGGCACTACAGATATGGCTGTGTTTTGCGATGGCATCCTCAAGCATACTGCTGTAATACCCTATGCTGGTGTCAATATCACTAACGATATCACAGCAGGTCTAAGGGTACTGAAGTCCCAGGCAGAGCAGATGAAAGTGCAGTTTGGTACTGCTCTTGCCAGCGAAGCCAGTGCCAATGCATACATCACTATACCTGGTTTGCGTGGCTTGCCATCCAGAGAGGTTTCTGTTAAGAACCTTGCTAATATCATTCAGGCGCGCATACAAGAAATATTGGAGTATGTGATATTTCACATCAGGCAGATAGGACTGGAGCATAAGCTAAATGGTGGTATCATCCTCACAGGTGGTGGTGCCAGATTGAAGCACATCATTCAGCTTACAGAATATGTAACAGGTTTGGGTGCACGTATTGGCTACCCAAATGAGCATTTGGCTGGTGGTCACAGCGAGGCGCTTATGAGTCCTATGTATTCTACTTGTATCGGGCTTATCATTCATGGCTACCGCGATTTCGAAACCGGTGGCAAAGACTTCGCATCTGCAAAAGGCAACTTTATCAGACTTTCTGCCGATGAGGTTACGGTTGACGAAGAAACAGAAGAAGAGGAAGAAGAAATAGAAGAGCCACAACAGCTAGAAGAGCAGGTCGTAGCGGGTAACAAGTGGGACAAGTTCAAGAAAAGACAAGATATAATGAAAAGTCTGATAGACAGAATGAGAGGAAGAATTATGGAGCTGTTTGAAGACATTGACGACAAAGAATTTGATTAATTCATTGCTCTCTTTGCTACCCGATTTTTTGCATTTGTTCACGCAAAAGCACAAGTCCGGAAACAATTACAGAGCGTATTACAGACTTTAACTTACACCTTAAGCTCAATAAACAAAAAGACAAGAAAAAAATCGCTCTGGAAGGTACATTTCTACAGATTTTAGCCGTAAAAGAACCTACAGATAACAGCTAAAAGTGTAATTTTGCACCCAACCATTATTCTAGTTAAAAACACAACTTAAATTTTTATTACTAACCCCAAAAAACAGAATATGATACATTTTGAGATTCCAAAAAATCAGTCATCCATCATCAAAGTGATTGGCGTTGGCGGCGGTGGAAGTAATGCCGTAAATTATATGCACAGCCTCGGTATAGAGGGCGTAGATTTTGTGGTATGTAACACAGATTCTCAGGCGCTGTCTCTTAGCCCAGTGGCTAACAAAGTTCAGCTTGGGCCACACCTTACACAGGGGTTAGGTGCAGGTGCCAATCCTGAGATAGGCAAACAATCATGCGAAGAAAGTTTTGAAGATATTTCTAAAATACTGAAAGTCAATACGCGTATGGCTTTTATCACTGCCGGTATGGGTGGTGGTACAGGTACTGGTGGTGCGCCAGTAGTATCTAAAATATGCAGAGAGCTGGGCATCCTCACCGTAGGTATAGTTACCACTCCATTTACTTATGAGGGTCGCAAGCGGCTCAAACAAGCTCAGGAAGGTATAGACCGCATGCGCGATCATGTAGATACCATACTCGTTATCTCTAACGACAAACTGCGTCAGCAGTTTGGTAATCTACCTTTCACTAAGGCTTTTGCTAAGGCCGATGATATACTCGCCACAGCGGCTAAGTGTATCACTGACGTTATCACATCTACTGGTCAAATCAACGTTGACTTTGCCGATGTATGCACTGTAATGAAAAACGGTGGTGTGGCTATCTTGGGTAGTGCATCAGTGTCTGGCGAAAACAGAGCGCTGCAAGCTGTAGAAGAAGCACTCAACTCTCCTTTGCTTAACGATAGCGATATCCGTGGTGCAAAATGGTTGCTCCTCAATATCACTTCTGCTGCTGGCGAGTTCGAACATACTATGGACGAAGCTGAAGCTATTCAGGCTTATGTACAGATGCAGGCTGGCGACAATTGCGATGTAATCCTGGGTATGGGTCACGACCCTAATCTGGGCGACAGAATCTCTGTTACCGTTATCGCTACCGGTTTCAACTACAAAGAAATCAACACCGAAATGCCTGCTCGCAACGTAGAAGCAGAGAAAGTAGTAGTAACCCTCAGCGACCGCAAAACAACCGAAGAACCAGTTGCCGATTCTTTTGTGCCCGCTCCAGATTATAGCTACAGTGTAGAGAGCCTTACTCCTACCCTGGTTGATGTTCCTGAAGAGCAGCCAATAGTATTCGAAACCCCTCAGCAAATAGAGGAGCCAGCTGTAGATGCAGAACGTTATTTTCTCAGCATCGAAGAAACACCACAGATAGAAGAAATACCTGTTGTGTCTGCTTACACTCCAGAGCCTCCACGTCAGCCCGAGGTTACCTATGGGTTTACATCCAGAGTAGAAGAGCCTGTGCGTGAGCCAGTTGTGATGAAGATAGGCGAGCGTGTACTCAGCGAAGACGAGATAGAAGAGAAGAGAAGATTTGAAGAGCAAAAGAAAGCGTTCGAAGATCGTGCTTCTCGTTTGCGTAGCCTTAGCATCAACATCCGCGAGGGCAACGAAAGCAACGAAGATGATATCGAATCTGTGCCTGCTTACAAACGCAAAAACATGAACATCGAAAACGGTGTTGCTTCATCCGATACTTTTTACAGCGGCTACACTGTTGGCGTAAATGCTAACACTGAAAACCCTAAAGGTTTCATACAAACTATCAATACTTTCTTAGACGGTAAGAAGCCAGATTAATAAGTGTATTACCTTTCTAATACTCAAAAGCCCTCGCACAGTTGCGGGGGCTTTTTCATTACCTATATCGTTTATTGGTACCTCTATGTCTGATAAACATTCAAACCTCGTTTGCTGCCTTTATCATCATTTGGTGCCAGTTTCACCACGCAGCATGCGATAGGCCTTCATAAATATCACACCCATATTTTTGTGCGGGGGCACATAATCTGCAAACCGCTCATACAGGTCTTTTCGCTTCACGAAGTAGTCGTCAAGCCCCTGCCATGTAGTTATCCAGTTTATGTCGCTACCCTCCAGCAGTTGGGCATTTATAGCCGTTATTATAGGTTCATTTATAGCACCCACTCCTGTTTGTTTCGATGATATAATGTGTGCATCGGGCGAGCTTTGCAGCACAGCGGCCACATTATGGTATCCCCCGCACGACCCCAGCACCACCACACGTGCATGTGTGTCTACCCTTGCCAGAGTAGTCTTTACATGGTAGCTATGACCGCGGTGTATCAGCACTGTGGGTTGTATATTGTTGGCATACAGGTACGCATCCAGTGTGTCTATCGCTTTTTCATCTTCGGGTGCTTTTAGTGGTGTGTTCGCATACACTACTATTTTTTTACCCGTTAGCGATGTCACAGTTGTCCAGTACTTACCCGTATCTATGCGCCAGTTCTTTTTATTCTTTCTGTACTCCTCTACAAATCCCTCATAAGCCGTTTGGCCATCATCATCACCATAAAAAAACAATCGTTCATACACCGTACCAGTATCATTAGTCAGTCTCCCAAAGGGCACCTTATTGATAGGCGGCAACTTCAGCCTAGCCGACACTGTTGCCGCACCATCGTCATTGTTCGCCACACGGTTGCCATCCATCAGCATAGACAGTAGGCTATATATAGCTACACCCTTTTTGTTCTCTGTTTTCAGGCATTGTTTATAGTTGTTTTTTATCTCCTGCTGCAGGTACACATACAGGGCACTGTCTTTTATGCTACCTATTGCATCTGCCACGTTTACCGCATCTTCCAGCTCATTTTCTCCGCCATATTGCAGCCCTCCCACAAATCTCGTCATCAGTGCTGTACGTGCAGTATCATCCATTGTCGCCAGAAACTCCGATAGAGTATTGTAGCCCGCACACAGTCTTATAAAGGTTCTGAAGTTGTCATACCCCAGTTGTTGCAGTAGTTCATTGCCTCTCTTAGGTGCCATACGCTCCATCATTCGCCTGAATGTCCCCAGATAGCTACTTGTATATATCTCTTCTCTGCCATACACCATCACGTAGTACAGCGATGCTGCCGGCAAGCTATCCACACACCCAAACCTTACTATATCCGTAGTGTCATGCAGTTCATTCAGTAGGCGCACATAGTTTTTCAGGGTTCTGTATTCCAGCTCTTCCGTTATCAGCGGTCGGGTATAGGCGTCGCTGGTGGTGCGCAGTTCCACCAGCCTGTTGTAGCAGGCATCGGGTAGTGCAGCTATACTGTCTATTTCGGTTATGGTTCGGGTGCCTTTATACACATCAGCTACAAAGGGCAGCGCGCGCAGTGGTGCATCACTCTCAGCCGTTATCTGCACTATCGCTTGCACATAAGGGTCTTTAGTACGGTACACTGCACTCTTCAGCAGCACATTGCTCGATAGGCAGTAGTTAAACACTATTTTAGGTGATATTCTGGCAGCAGCAGCTATTATCTCCCCAGCAAATGTATCTCTCGCATATTCCTCCAGTCTTTTCACCAGCATCACTGGGTCTTGTTTGCCCATGTAGGTATATATATAGGCACGTGCCTCAGGGTCATTATCCAGCAGCACACGGCTATTGTCCAGCGTGTACAAGTCTGCATTAGCCATCACATAGTCTAGCGATTTTTTTTCATTAGCAGCCACTATCATATCATGCATATTGGCTACTAGCAGGCTGTAGTATTGCGCATTAGGTTTCGGGTCTGTGCTATAGTGGCGCATCAGTTCCCACAGTGCTCTTAGGCTTTGTATCTTTTGCTGGTTGGCAGCTACACTATCTCTGCCATTAGCGGGCATATTTTCTGCCAGCAGTTGCAGCCTGTCTATACCGGCTATCAGCGCATGGGTTATAGTGTTGGTGTGTTGGGTATTGCCAGGCATCGTTATTTGCCCATCTGTGTTGCCATCAGCAGCATCAGCCCTTAGTTGTTCTTTATCTGTTTTGTCATGAAACAATGCTCTACCCAGCGGTATCGCTTGTATCAGTGTATCTGTAAGGTAGGGGCTTATGGGCTCAGCTTTTTTCTTAGCTACAGCTTTTTCGGTTATCACTCTGGTGCTATCGGCAGGTGCAGATATTGGTTTTTGCTGTGCCGCAGCCACTGCAGCCCACATCATCCATATTAGTATACCAGACAGTTTTCTCATAATACCGCATCGTAACGGTTTATTTAACTCAAATATACTTTTTAAAGTGTGAAGAAAACCCGAAAAGAAACCCGCATACTCCCTGCCTTCACAAATGCCACTAATGGGCTCTACCTATCCACTGCTCAGGGTTCATTTTTATATTACCTTTCTTTCCGTCCGATTTCCATATCTGGAAGTAGATTACCGGCACTCCTTCATCATTTATAGATACATTGCCCAGCGGTTGTTTGGCACTCACTTCATCGCCTTTTTTCACCGATACTGTCGATAGTCCATTATATACCGTAAAGTAGTTACCATGTTTCACCATCACTATCTGGCTGTTACCACCTGCCACCGAGAACACATTGGTTACAGTACCATTAAACACGCACCTTACCTTTGCATTTTCGTCTGTCTGTATCCCCACACCTGGGCAGTCTACTTCCACCTTAGGTGCCAGTGGGTGAGGGTGTACCCCAAAGTGTTCTGTTATATAGCCCTTCTCCACAGGCCAGTACATTCTGCCCTTATTGCCCTCAAAGTTGCCTGCCAGCACCACATCTTCTGGTGTCAGCAGCAGCTCCACATCATTCCGTGTTTTGGGTGTGTTGCTCCTTGGCACATCATTTACAGCTATGCTGTTGTCCGTGCTCGACGATTTTATATTCGTTTTTCCGCCCGGTTTCGCATCTGCTATACCAGTTTTTTTGGCTGCAGCCTCAGCCGCCGCCTTACTAGCTTTAGCCATCTCGCGCTCTATCAGGTCATTTATCGCCTTGTTTATACGGGCAGTTATTTTCCTGTTTTTTTCTATGTCAGCTATCAGTTGGCTTTCCTTGCTTTTCAGGTTTTGCACCACTTGGTTGGTCTGGTTCGTTTCTGCCAGTAGCACCTGTTTCTGTTGCACCTGTGTGTTCAGCAGTTTGTCTTTTTCTTCTTTCACCGCATTCAGTGTGCCTATCTTTTGTTGCAGTTGGTTCTGCGTCAGGTGTATTTGCTCCACCTGATACTTCCTGAAATCCCTGAACTTCTTCAGGTACTTCATCCGCCGCATCGCATCATTAAAGTCGTTCGACGAAAACAAAAACGCAAGCATATCATAAGAGCTCCTGCTGGTGTACGCATACCTTACCGACTGTGCATACCTTATCTTCAGTTGCTCCAGCTTCTGCTTCAGCGTCATCACCTCTCTAGCCGATACTTTTATGTCTTTATCTATGCTATTCAGCTCATAGTTGATGTTGCCTATCAGTTTCTGTCGGTCTGCCAATTTGTTTTGCAGCGCACGCAGTTGCCCCATTGTGGCTTGTTTGTCGTTCTTTATAGCAGCCAGTTGTTTCTCAGTTTCATTTATAGCCTCCATTATAGCCTTTCTACGGGCTATCAGCGTGTCTTTAGACATGCTGTACTGTGGCTGTGGTTGTGCATACACAACTACCGATGCCATCACTAAAAGGAAACTGATTATAAAACGCATAAATTGACGACCTACCGACAAAAATAACCAATTATACCCCCCATTTTTCCCTTTTTTCTTCTTTTAAGATGATTTTACAATCTTTTTTTATAAAACAGCTACAGTACTTACTAATTCTACGACCTTTGCAACCTGTAACAAAACACAGATATCGCCATGTTATACTCAATGACAGGATTTGGAAGGGCAGAAGAAACCATCAATCACAGACAAGTGGTGGTAGAACTGAAAGCGCTCAACGGCAAGCAGTTCGATGTCAACACCAAGCTACCCCCCATTCTACGCTCTTACGAGTTAGACATTCGCTCCCTACTCGCCAACATGCTTATGCGCGGCACTATCGACCTCTCTATCAGTGTCAAACAAGAAGGAGCCGCCAAACCAATGGTCGTCAACACCGACCTCGCCATGTTCTACTACGACGGCATGAAGCAGATAGCGGCAAAAGCCGGCGTACCGGTCGATAACATCATATCCACCATCATGCGTATGCCCGAGGTAGTAGCCCCCGATCAAGACGTACTGCCCGAAGAAGAGTGGCTACAAGTCAAAAACGTCATCATTCGTGCAGCCGAAGACCTAATGCTCCACCGCCGCCAGGAAGGCGAAGCACTCCTACGCGATATATCGCTACGCATAGCCAACATCGACGACCTGCACAACAAAGTAATACCCTTCGAAACCGAGCGCATAGAGCGCATCCGCACCCGTATCAACCAGTGGTTAGAAGAAATGGTAGGCAAAGAAAAAATAGACAGCAACCGCTTCGAGCAGGAAATGATCTACTACCTCGAGCGCATGGACTTCTCCGAAGAAAAAATACGCCTCCGTCAGCATTGCCGTTACTTCACCGATACCATCTCCGACAACGATGTAGCCATAGGCCGCAAGCTCAACTTCATACTACAAGAAATAGGCAGAGAAATAAACACCCTCGGCTCCAAAGCCAACCATGCCGAAATTCAACAAATCGTCATCAACATGAAAGACGAACTCGAAAAAGCCAAAGAACAAATACTCAACATCCTCTAAACCCACACAAACACCACCACCCCCACATTTTCATTTTTGCTCTCAGCCTCAGCACACCCATCAGCGGGCATTGTGTCACACTCTTGTGCGTGCTGGGCAGTGAGGAGCTTTGCCTAGAAAGCGCATCACAACAAAAAACACCTAATGAGTCAACAAAAAAACTGGAGCAGATAATGAGGTAACTCCCCTCTTTTTTTTAGTAGGGTACGCCACAAAAATAGTGGCGAAGCCAGTTTTTGTGGCTGGGGTGGTAAAGCACACGGGCAGTTGCTCTTCACCACAAAAATCATATATAAAATAGGAGGGTCATTGCAAACCCCGAGCCTAGCCCTGTGCGCCAGCCCTCGGGGTGTGGCAATCTCGCGCTTTGATGGGAAAACCCAACCCACGAGCAGGTAACACCGGAACTCCCCACCTTTTTTAGTAGAGGACGCCACAAAAATAGTGGCGAAGCCAGTTTTTGTCGCTGGGGTGGTGAGCACCTAGCATTGAGCTCAGTGCTACTCATTGTGCTAAAAATAATGAATTGTTTCACCAAACAGGCATACGCCTAGTGTGAAGTACTCTGATTACTATTATTTTTTGTCCTATTTCATCCACTACGTAATGAATTAGATATTCAAATACATCTGTTCTTATGCACCTTACATTTTCATACCGTATACTACCCACCAAAGGAGTGGTAGCTATTACAGTCAACTTGTTTTGTAATTGATGGAAAAACCGAACCCCAAGACCAGAGCTTCTCGAGTTTTCCCAATCTATAGCATCTTGTATATCTTTTCTGGCATTCTTAGTAGTAACAATTGCAAAAGCCATGAAATGATTACATTTTAAACAGTTGCTGAGAGGCTTCCCAGTCCATAATTTCACTACTACCGGCAGCAATGTTTTTTAGTTCTTGCTTACCCAGAGCCATTTGCCAATCCGGAACATCAGCTGCATTTTCCTCTTCTTCCAGCTCTTTATACTTTTTTTTCAGCAGAGCCCAATCTTCTATAGGAATCTGTATCTGAACAGCAGTAGTATGTCCAAACTTATCAGCTATATATTGCAGGTGCATCATACTGTCAAAGTTAGATAAAAACTAAATCACAAAATGAAATTGCAGTCCCCATTCTTTCCCCCAATATCC
>CAZRPA010000158.1:0-9342 GCA_964601855.1 uncultured Flavipsychrobacter sp.
CAGGAGTGGCACTGCTCCATGTACCACCAACAGTATCAATGGTAAAAGTTGTGGTTAATCCGGTACATACGATATTGGTACCGCTGACTGTTACTGCTGATGATTGCAACGATAGTAACGTAAAAACTACTGAAAGTAGTAGAAATAATTTTTTCATGCTAAATTTATACATAGTGGGATGTGAGAATTTCGCAAAGGTAATCACAATTTGAAAAATAAAAAATAAATTAAAGTAACTAATTTCAGTAAAAAAAAGACAATTCATTATTACAAAACATAAAATCACAATATCATAACACGTTGTAAATAAACAGAATAAAAAAAACAAGAAGTAAGATGGTGTTTGTTTTTTTCATTTTATGCCTTTCATCATAGGTTGTTTATACAAAGCAACATTGTCATTTGAATTGAAACAATATACTGTATGGACGTGCAGTATAAGTCAAATCTATAGTTCATAAGAAGACCTTTGTACTTAAACTTGTTCTTACTTAAAATATGGAATATTGAACGCTAAAAAGCACCAAAACATACAAAACTGCTTTTAATCCTTATTTTTACGGCATCAATTCTAATTAATGAATAACCAACGTAAACGACCAGTACGAATTCTTGTAGCCAAAGTAGGCCTTGACGGTCATGATAGAGGTGCAAAAGTTATTGCTACTACTCTGCGCGATGCAGGTATGGAGGTAATATATACAGGACTGAGGCAAACACCAGAAATGGTAGTGAATACAGCTTTGCAAGAAGACGTAGATGCATTGGGAATAAGTATCCTGAGTGGCGCACACATGACGGTTTTCCCAAGAGTGATGCAATTGATGAAGGATAAAGGAATGAACAATGTGCTGATAACTGGCGGAGGCATCATACCGGATGAAGATATGAAAGCCTTGCAATCTATAGGTATAGGTCAGCTATTCCCGCCTGGTACTCCCACAGCAGATATAGTATCCTATATCAACAACTGGGTTGATGAACATAGAAAAGAGCTAATATAGACTATAGGTAACACACTTATATTTGTAGACAGTTTACAACCATCATATTACAAACACCGAAAATACTATTTACAACATGTATAGCACCATCATAACCAATTTAGAAAATGGCACACTACTAATAACCATTAATAGACCGGACAAAATGAACGCTCTTAATAAAGACGTGATTCAGGATCTGGGTAAGGCAATGGAGGAAGTGTATAATAATAAGGAGATAAAATCTGCTATAATTACTGGTGCTGGCGAAAAAGCGTTTGTGGCTGGTGCAGATATCAGCGAGTTTCTGGCACTAGGGGCAGAGGGTGGTGCCGCTCTGGCTACTGTAGGCAGAAATCTGGTTTTTGATAAAATAGCTTATTGCCCCAAACCGGTTATAGCTGCAGTTAATGGGTTTTCATTAGGTGGCGGCTGCGAGCTGGCTATGGCTTGTCACTTCAGAGTAGCATCGGTAAATGCTAAGTTTGGACAACCAGAGGTAAATCTGGGACTTATACCGGGCTATGGTGGTACGCAACGTCTTACACGCCTCATAGGGCATGGCAAGGCTATGGAACTACTGATGACAGCAGATATGATAGGTGCAGAGGAAGCAAAGACACTAGGATTGGTAAACCATGTAGTGGCTGCTGATGAATTGCTGAACAAAGCCAAGGAAATATTGCAAAAGATACATACAAAAGCACCTATAGCCATAGCCAACATCATAGCTTGTGTAAATGAATGCAGCGACGGCAATCACCATAGTTTTGATAACGAAATCGTGAGATTTGGTGAGTGTTTTGAAACAGAAGACATGAAAGAAGGCACAAAAGCGTTTCTGGAAAAAAGAAAACCCGTTTTTAAAGGAAATTAATTTATATCTTCAACCTTTAAATTTTTGAATACATGCAGGCAAAGGTTACCCGTATCTTATCGGTATTGTTTGTAGCAGCTATGATTAGTCAATCGGCTGTGGCACAAAAATACAGACCACTGAGAGATTATGTAGAACCAGATGGCTGGTCTATAGGAATGAACATAGGCAAGAGCGAACTGTGGGGCGATGTAGGTACTAAATCTCCTATTGATCACTTTGCCAATGGCAAATACCTTGACAAAGTTTCTTTTATGGGCGGCATATATGGTCGCTATCACTTTCACCCAAGTGTGGCCATAAGGTTTGCGCTCAATTTTGGTAGTTTAACTGCTACAGATGAATGGAACCTAGATGGAGTAAATGGTAATGGATTGCTGGAAGGAGGTGACTATGTGCAGCGATATCTGCGTGCACAAACTGCAAAAGCTACCATTTTTGAGGCTTCTTCAATGGTAGAATTTACTTTTCGCCGCTTCAATTTACATCAAAGAGCTTTCAGGCGCAGCCAACCCTATGTAGCGGCTGGTTTAGGTGTATTTCATTACACACCATACAGCACAATAGGCAACAGCACTACTTACGTAAAAACTTACGACTTATCGCTTGAGGGTCAGGGATTTATAGGTGCAGACTATCCTAAACGCAATTCGCGCTGGCAACCAGCCATACCACTTGCTGTGGGTTATAAATGGGACCTAGGCGAGCGTCTCAACTTTGCTATAGAGTACAAATACAGAATGACGTTGTTTGATCAGCTGGATGGCGTAAGCGGTAAGTATATAAGTGCGTTTGAGTTTAACCAGAACCTATCGCCAGCAGATGCACGTACTGCAATATTGATAGCCGATAAAAAAGCATTTTACAACAATTCACTACCTAGCGAACCAGGTACACTAAGAGGCAACCCAGGGAATAATGATTCTTATTCCACCGTTTCTTTTATGCTTACATTCAAAGTACCATCTCGCAAATCAATATGGTGGTCTAATAAGAAATTCTAAATTAGAGCTCACAATTAGCTCAACTAAAAAAGGATTCTCAGAAAATGGGAATCCTTTTTTAGTGGTTATAAGTGCTAAAATGGTTTTATACTCTTGCCCTCCAAGGTATTTCGGGGGCACTATTGATATGCAAAAGATACCTGCATAGCACAAACAAAAAGTCTGATAAACGGTTGAGGTATTGTATGACTATGGGTGGTATAAACTCTTGCTGCTCCTGCATGGCCACACATATACGCTCTGCCCTGCGGCACACGCACCTGGCTACATGGCAGGTAGAGGAGGCAAGATTGCCCCCAGGCAGTATAAAAGAGCGCATTTCGGGCAGTGACTCATTCATGAGGTCTATACGTTCTTCCAGCCAAGTTACGTCTTCGTCGTGGAGGTCGGGGAGTTTCATTTTTACTTCTTTGCCGGGGTCTGTGGCTAGTACCGCCCCTACTGTAAACAGACGGTCTTGTACCTCACGCAGCCATTCGCTGATCTGAGTATTATTCGCCATATCGTTGACCATACCTATGTAGGAGTTCAGCTCGTCTACAGTGCCATAGCTTTCTATACGTATATGGTTTTTGGGTACCCGTACCCCACCTATAAGGCTTGTGCCGCCTTTGTCTCCTGTTTTTGTGTAAATCTTAAACATACTGCCTCGTTTTTGTGTACAAACTATTCTTACTCCTCAATAATATATGTTGTGTGCTCATTGTTTATTTGGGCACTTGATTGATGTCGGACTCCACTACCCCATCTCTAATTCTTATTACCCGTTGGGTATAGTTGGCTATGTCTTCTTCGTGTGTTACGAGTACTACTGTGTTGCCCTGATTGTGAATATTGCCAAACAACTCCATTATCTCTACCGATGTTTTGGTGTCGAGGTTACCAGTAGGTTCGTCGGCGAGGAGTATGGACGGATTGTTGATGAGTGCACGGGCTATGGCTACACGCTGGCTTTGGCCGCCCGATAGTTCATTGGGTTTGTGGTGGGCACGCTCTGCAAGGCCTACTTTATTGAGCATTTCTCTGGCGCGCTCTTCTCTTTCTTTGCGGCTGGCACCTGAGTATATGAGTGGTAGTGCTACGTTTTCCCAAGCGGTGAGGCGAGGCAAAAGATTGAACTGCTGGAACACAAAGCCTATCTCTACATTGCGTACATCTGCCAGTTGGTCGTCCACCATATTACTTACATCCTTGCCATTGAGTATGTATTGCCCACCAGTGGGAGTGTCTAAGCAGCCCAATATGTTCATGAGTGTAGACTTGCCCGAGCCTGATGGGCCCATTAGTGCTACATAGTCGCTCTTATCTATGACTAGTGAAATGCCCCGCAACACTGGTAGCTCTTGCTTGCCCAGATAGTAACTCTTCCTGATATCATTTAGCCTGATAACTTCTTTCATCAAAAAACCGCACTTTATCTCCGTGCATTTTCAAAAATACGCATAATTTCACCCCTATTATGATTTGCTTTCCAAATAGTAAGATCAATCTGGGCTTGTTTGTGACTAACAAACGAAGTGATGGCTACCATGATCTGGAAACTGTTTTTTATCCTCTTTTGCCACGTACTGGCACTACCCATAATGTGGTGCCCGGTGCTGGTACGCTTAACGATGTGCTAGAAATAGTGCCTGCCCAACACTACGGCAAACTATACCTGAGCGGACTGCCCGTAAACGGTGACAGTACTGACAACCTGGTTTGGAAAGCGTATAAGCTCCTTCAAAACGAATACCCTGAGGCTGTGCCAGCACTGGATATATACCTACATAAGGCTATGCCTATGGGGGCTGGTATAGGTGGCGGATCGGGGGATGGGGCGTTTATGCTGCGACTGCTGAATGACTATTGCCAGCTAAACCTGACCGATACCGAACTGGCAGGATATGCACTGGAGTTGGGGTCGGACTGCCCGTTTTTTATATATAATACACCGCAGTATGCTACTGGCAGGGGTGAGGTGATGACACCTGTGCATATAGACCTAGCTGGGTATGACCTACACCTGATATGCCCAGAGGTACATGTATCTACCCGCACAGCTTTTGCTGGTATAACGCCCAAGCCGGCTCCGATTGACCTGAGGAATCTGGAGCAAATGCCTGTAACGGATTGGAAAAATGTGCTGTGTAATGATTTTGAGCAAACGGTGTTTGGGACGCACCCTGTGCTGGGTGAGCTGAAAAATGAGTTATATAATCAGGGGGCTATATATGCCTCAATGACTGGTACTGGGGCTGCGATATATGGGATATTTAACAAAGATGTAGTGGTAACTATAGAGGGTCACAAACACCTGATCATCTAACAAACAACTACTAATCTTTACCGGCACGTATGAGGATTTCTTTTTCCGCAGCGGTGAGGGAGTCGTAGCCTTTTTGGAGGATTTTATCGAGAATATCATCTACTTTTTTTTCTGAGATGCTGGTAGCGGAAGGGATCTTGCTGTTGAGAACTGCACCTCTACGCACACTGTTGCGTTTGGCAATGGCTTGCTCGTTTGGGGTGACCATACGCTCTAGCTTGTTGCCGATGGTGTATATCCATTCGGCGGGTGGGTAACCTGCCTGAAGGAGTTTTATGAACAGGAAACCCGCTACTGCACCACCTGCCATCATACCTACTACAGGCAAGTAATAACCTGAGCCTATAAGCATAAGCACCAAAAACACCCCTGCTACGGCAAGGATAGGAATGCTGAAGGTGTCGGAGAGGTAGAACCTATACTTGGGAGAAATGGTAACTGCTGCGGCACAAATGCCCATGAGTCCTGCACGTGGCCCCATAATGTGTGGGGGACAAGCACCAAAACCACCTGGAAATAACTGTGCGAGCAGATAAAAAACACCGCCAACCAACATACTGAAGAAAAATATGGGTGCAATCTGTTTTTTGCCTACGAGCATCTGTAGTACTGACCCAAAACAATATAACCACAGCATATTGCTGAGCATCTCCATAAAACTGTTGGGGAAATGGAAGATGCCGTAAATGAATAGTGTGTACCAATGGGCTGAAAAATCGGCGAGGCGAGGCAGCGCAATATTGGGTACGAAGTAGGTATTGAAATTGTCTGCCTTGATATAGACTATCATAACGATAGCCCAAGAAATGGCAAGCGCAATGTAAGAACCCGCTAAAAAGAAAATCAACTTCAGCACAGCGTTATTGTCATACCCGGGTATGTATGGCAATATCGACTTTTTTCTACCCTTCATCATCATTTGCAAAATTATCAATAATATTTGGTTTTAGGTTGGGAGGTTGATAGCATTGTGTTAAATACTATCATGATGATTATAATGGGAGTTGCAGGAATTGCCGGTTTGTTGCCGGTTGTTTCAGGTGTTTTGGGGTCTAAGTTATTGATTATCAATGATGTTTCATTTTCCGGTATTGGTGTCGTTGTTTGGTAAGTCAGGGAGATTTTAGGAGCGAGGAAGAGCGCAAGAGCGGAGGTGCAGCCCAAGGGGTTGCGGTCCGGCTACATTGCCAGTTGTTTCTTGGGGGTTCTACATCGCTAAGAGCGATATTGTTAATAAGTTACAAACATGCCTTGAAACAAGCTAGTAGTAGTATCTGACTGAACAATAGTGCCACTCATATTGAATTGGTGGAGTGTGCGATAAGCCCATCCAGAGCCTGTAAGCGATGATACAATATATCTGTTGTCGCAAGGATTAAAGGCAGTAGAATAAAACTCATTATTGACCTGGAAAGGAATGGTAGAGAGGACACTAAAGCTACCCGAAGTGGTGATTTTTACAAAATCAAACGTATAAGGGGTTGATGTTAAGTTTTCTGTGATTGCATATAACATATTGTCATTTTTATTGAAACGAAGTCCCATGATTCGTTTATCTGAGCCTGAAGCGATGAGTGTAGCTACTCCGGTAGCTAGGTTAAATTTCTCGATACCGTACCTATCGGGACTGTGATTCATAGTAGAGAAATATATTTCGCCTGTTGTTTTATTGATAGTAGAAGTAGTAGGTGATACGCTTCGGGCTATGCTACTAGTAGTGCCCACAGTGGTGTGTGAGAAGGTAGTACCTGTTACAATTAATTTTACTACCTCGGCAGGCGTGCTGCTGTTGCATTTGAGGCAATACAAACTATTGGTAATGCTATCATAAACTAAGCCTTCCAGACGGCCTACAGTAGATGCTGTAAAGGTGGTAACAGCTCCAGCAGGGGTGATTTTATAGAGTGTGCTAGTGGACCCTGAATTGAAGTACTTGAACACATAATAGCAGTTTTCTGATGTATTAAACGCTCCTTGGTTGGAATAGGCAGTATTGTTGAAACTGCCTAGCGGTGAGCTGGTAGCAGAGGAGGGGTTGATGGTGCCGAATGCGGCTGTGCTGTCGGGAAATACAGGAGTACTAGAGATAGCATATCCGTAAAGTATGGCTGAACAGGGCGCGGGATCGCCGGATGTAATTTTTTCGCTTTTTTTGGTGCAGGAGGTGATAGCAGTTGATAATATTAGTGCTACTGCACAAAAGAAGGTGGTATATTTTTTCATTGTATTGTGGTTTGCTATGATAGACTGGTATTGAATACAATAGGTTTGGTGTACTACAGTTTATTATCAAGTTATTTTTCAAGCCCAGATTATAAACAAAACAAACAGAAGCGTGAAATGATCCGATTTTAGTGGATAGCGCAGTGATGTAAGTACAATAAAACACTTGCTACTATCTATTGAATACAGCATGTAGATGCTCTTCACTAAATAGTAGTTGTGGCTGAAAAAGGTATGCCCACTAAAAGGTATTAGATGTAAAACACCCTGCGCTCGAGGATAGCTGGGCCTCCTTTGGTGATGGTGACGGCGGGCCGACCACCGCCGTAATCGTAACGGATGCGACCATCGGGGTACTTGGTGATGAGCATTTTGGCACTGTAATAGGTGTAGGGTACGGTGGGGTCGGGCGGGGTGCTGGAAGTGGGATAGCCTGCGAATTGAGGGTCGATGGGATTTTCCGGTTTGTTGCCGGTGTTTTCAGGTGTTTTTGGGTTTAAGTCATTGATTATCAATGGTATTTCATTTGCCGGTAATGGTGCATTTCCGGCAAATGTTGCAGTAGTGGTGGCGTGGTGGTTTTGGGGTGCAGTGGGATGGGTGGTTGGGATTGAGAGTGGTTGCAGGGGGCTTTCCGGTTTTGCCGGTTTGTTGCCGATGTTTTCAGGTGTTTTGGTAGATAAGTCGTTGATTATCAATGGTGTTTCATTTTGCAGTATTGGCTTGAGTTTTTCGGCAATGGAGGCATGGATGGTTTGTTCGTCGGAGGAGTTGTTTTCTGTGGTATCGAAATCGCCAAAATGAGTCATCATGGCATTGCGCATTTTGTCGGACCACTTGCTGGTGTCTACTATATGTGTTTTGGGGTTGGGCTCGGGTGTGAGTTCTTCGGGGTCGAAGAATCTGGAGAATACTGGCTCAGTGGTTTCTTTGGCAATGGTATCGACATAAGGATTATACAACGGGTCGATGTGCTGGATTTTTTCTACGCCGAATTCTAGTTCGTAGGGGGAGTAACCGAAACGGGAACGTGCTTCGAGGAATGCATCGATAACATCTGCTACGCCTTGGGCATAAGGTTTTGAACGGTTGTCGAAAACGAAGGACCTAAACATTCTCATCATTTGGGTTACTTGTGGCAATGACACTGTCTTTTTGGTGTTGGCTATGCAGACGGTGAGCTTGCGCATGATTTCCATTTCCTGGGTGGTGGGGAAACGTTTGCCGGGTTCACGGGCTGCGATGTTATTCTGCAGCTCTACGAGCTGGCTACTGAAATTGTCGGCAATGAGTGCTGGTGCTTGGTGGGTAGCTAGACGGAGGCGATCCCAAGCGTGCTGTTTGACCCAATTGTGGATGGTGCGGACGCAGACACCTACGGCATCAGCTACTTGCTGTTGGGTGTAGGATTGGTTGACATAAAGCTCTAGGGCTTGTTTCTTTTGGTCTGTTAGGGTCATAGTTTGGGATTTTTTAGTGTTTATGGCACAAAGGTGAATTGGGATGCTGAAAACAGCAAATTGGGAATCTATGATAGTACGCTTTTCGTACTATGATATACAGCTAGCTGTATATCATAAAAAATGGTTTCCGCTCTGGGCGCGGATTGTAGCCGATTATTAACCAGTTTTGGCGATGGTGTCTGGAAGGGGTGTTTTTGGGGTGTTTTTCGGTGGGCGTTGCCCACCGCTATGATATTGCGCCCCGTTGGGGCTGGGTAGGGCGTTTGCGGTAGCTGGCTGCGATTAATATGTTATAATCGCCAAAGCACTGGCACAAATGTAGATACCATAGTGGAAAACTGTTGCCAAGTGGGGTAATGGCTAACAATGGTTGAAAATATTTATATTTGCTGTAAATAAACCACCTTATACATGCTGCGTGAATCGAGGAAAATACACCTTATAGAAGAGGTGCTGAGGATAAATGACGAGCCCACATTGAGTG
>CAZRPA010000159.1:0-9301 GCA_964601855.1 uncultured Flavipsychrobacter sp.
GGTGTATGAGTTCAGCCGCAACTTCCGAAACGAAGGTATGGACCGCACGCACAACCCAGAGTTTACAATTCTGGAGTTTTACGTAGCGTACAAAGACTACCTATGGATGATGGAAACAACGGAGCAAATGCTGGAGCAAACTGCAATAGCTGCCAACGGCACCTCTGTAACCAGTGTAGCAGGAGTAGAAATAGACTTCAAAGCTCCTTACAAACGTATAAGTATATATGATGCTATAAAGGAGCATACGGGTACTGACATTAGTGAAATGGACGAAGATGGTCTTAGAAAGCTGTGCAAAGAGCTGCGTATAGATGTTAACGAAACTATGGGCAAAGGAAAACTCATAGACGAATTGTTTGGCAGCCAGTGCGAGCATCACTACATACAGCCTACATTTATCACCGACTATCCTATAGAAATGAGCCCGCTTACCAAAAAACACCGCAGCAAGCCGGGTTTGGTAGAGCGTTTCGAGCTAATAGTTAATGGAAAAGAAATAGCCAATGCCTACTCTGAGTTGAATGACCCAATAGACCAACGCGAACGATTTGAAGATCAGGTAAAACTAATGGAGCGTGGCGATGACGAAGCCATGTTTATAGATTACGACTTCCTTCGTGCACTGGAGTATGGCATGCCTCCCACAGCAGGTATCGGTTTTGGTATAGAGCGTTTGGCCATGCTGCTTACAGGTCAGGTTTCTATTCAGGATGTATTGTTCTTCCCACAAATGCGCCCCGAAAAACGCACAGAGGCTGATGACTCTGTAAATATTTAATTAATAATACGACATTATACATAGGGCTGCAATATGAAATTTTGGTTGAGTCTTTTATTATCTCTGGCTGTGGTGCAAGTAGCACACAGCCAGACCTATGTCGATTCCATAGCAGCTCACAGACAAAAGTACATAGCAGACTTACTTGCTGAGCCCCGACTGAACTTAAAACAGTCGCAGGTTAGTAAAATCAGTTTTTATCCTGCCACATCCTCTTATGCAGTATGGGCTACAGTTACACCTACACCTGGTAGCAAACCCTTTATGATTCCTACCAAGAGTGGCAAACAAAAACCATTCAGAGAGTACAGCACTCTAACCTTTAAGCTAGGTGGTGAGGAGTATGTACTGCATGCCTATCAGGGAATGGACCTCATAAAAGACACTACTTACAGAGATTATTTGTTCGTTCCTTTCAAAGACCGAACCAACTATGATGCTACTTATGGTGGCGGCAGGTACATAGACCTTTCGACAAAAGACATAGTAAATGGTAAAATTTTATTGGACTTCAACAAATGTTACAATCCCTATTGTGCATTTGCAGATGGTTTCAACTGCCCAATACCACCCGATGAAAATTCATTGCCCATAGAAATTGAAGCAGGCGAAAAAACATTCATACACTAATACGCAATACTATGACACTAAAAGAACAGTTTGAAGCAGCAGTAACCGGAAGCAAACTACTTACTGCACGTCCTGACAATGATACTTTGCTGAAGATTTATAGCCTATACAAACAGGCTACCGAAGGTGACGCTCCAGATGATGGTCCGTCAAACCCTTTCGATTTCATAGCTAAAGCAAAACACAATGCTTGGTCAGATCTTGGTGGCATCACCAGCGATGCTGCTATGCAACAATACATAGACCTGATAAATAAACTAAAAGGATAAAACAAATACGATCATTTGACCCTGACCCCAATCTTAACCATTTCAGCAACTAATACAATACACAATGACTCTTGCCCACAAAATCAAAGATGCTGCATTCGATGCGCTGTCTGCCCTATACCCCGAAACTACATTTGACAAATCTATTATCAACGTCAATGAAACAAAGCCTGAATTTACAGGCAATTATACTATTGTACTTTTCCCGTTTGTAAAGCTGCTCAGGCAAAAACCTGATGTACTGGGAAATGCAATTGGCGAATATCTAATGGGGCATTCCGACTTGTTTAGTCGCTATGATATAGTGAGCGGGTTTCTCAACATGTCCTTAAAAGACAGTGTACTTTATACCCATCTGCTTACCCACTACCACAGTTCCGATTTTAATAAAACATACCGCGCCGATGACAAAGTAATGGTAGAATACTCCTCTCCCAACACTAACAAGCCACTTCACTTTGGTCACCTGCGCAATATATTTCTAGGAGCTGCTGTATCAGAGATTCTACGCACCGATGGAAAACATGTAGTAAAAGCCAACCTAATCAACGATAGAGGCATACACATATGCAAGTCTATGATAGCCTGGATGCACTACGCCAATGGAGCTACACCTCAAAGCAGTGGTATAAAGGGCGACCATCTGGTAGGCGATTACTACGTAAAGTTTAATGACGTATACAAGGAGCAAATAGCCAAAATGGTAGCAGAAGGTGTAGATGAAAAACTTGCCGAAAAATCTGCTCCCATTATGCTGGATGCGCAAGACCTGCTGCGCAAATGGGAAGCCGGAGACGAAGAAGTGCGCCACCTATGGGCTACCATGAACGGATGGGTATACGAAGGGTTTGATATATCCTACAAAAAGCTGGGCATTACGTTCGATAAAGTCTATCACGAAAGCGAAACTTACCTACTTGGCAAACAACTGGTAGAAGAGGGTTTGGCTAAGGGGGTATTGTTCAAAAAAGAAGATGGCTCGGTATGGATAGACCTGAAAGACGATGGACTAGACGAAAAACTACTGCTCCGTGGCGATGGTACTTCTGTTTACATCACTCAAGACCTAGGTACGGCAAGGCTGAAATATAATGACTTTCACATAAACCAATCGGTGTATGTAATAGCCGATGAACAAAACTATCATATACAGGTACTGAAACTAATACTTAAAAAACTGGGCGAACCCTGTGCAGATGGTATTTATCATCTATCATATGGCATGGTAGAATTACCTACCGGCAGAATGAAAAGCCGCGAAGGTACTGTAGTAGATGCTGACGATATGGTAAACGAAATGATAGCCCTATCGAAAGAGCAAACCGAACAATCTGGAAAAATAGAAGGATTTACTGAGGAAGAGCTAACCTGGCTATACGAAACCATAGGTATGGGTGCCTTAAAGTTTTACCTGCTAAGAGTAGATCCTAAGAAAAAAATGATTTTCGACCCCAAAGAGTCTATTGATCTTCATGGGTACACTGCCACTTTCATACAGTATGCTCATGCTCGCATCTGCTCCATACTTCGCAAGGAAGGCATCCCTACCCTGCCGTCGTCTGATCAGTTTGCATCTTTTGTTCCTGACCAGGAATTGTTGAAACTTGAAAAAGAAATCATTTTACTCACCGAACAATATCCGGAGATTTTATCTGCTGCAGCACTAGAATTCAATCCATCCGCTTTGTGCAACTATGCCTTCAAACTAGCTCAGTTGTTCAATACATTTTATGATGCACACAGCATATCTAAAGCCGAAAATGAAGAGAAAAAACAACTACGCCTCATGATTGTTGTCTATGTGGCGGCTATACTCAGACATTCTATGAGTTTGCTGGGCATACGGATGCCTGAAAAAATGTAATTACTCAATTCGGCAACTTTATTCCGATACAGTGTAACAAAAAATGGGCTCTTGGTTTTATACACCATGAGCCCATTTTATATTATACCACTTTATATCTATGGTTAGGTTTCTGCTGGCACTACCTATAACCGCAACAGAATGAAACATTATTTGTTTTTGTCAACATCAGCCCAGTATTTTTTTTCAATGAAGTAAGAAATGACTAACCCTAGTCCGCCACCTATGGCAATCATTGAAAAATATACGGCCGGATTTTTACCACCATTTACTACTGCCATCATTCTGGTGTTTATGTCAATAAAATAAGCAATTAGCAATCCTAATCCTGCTCCACATAACAATAAACCCCACTTCAAATTAAAAAAATGTTTAGGTCTAGTCTCTGATGTTCTAGGGTTAATCCCTCTTTCTATCAATGCCATGTTTTCACGGTTTCTAATGTATATTATACCGAAAACCAATGCAAAAAAGGATATTGGTACGAGAATGTCTTCTATTGAGTGTGGTCCCATTTTGTGTTTTTTTTAAAGTGTTGAAAGAATATTTGTCTTTAATGTCAGTACATTGCAATTACTGATAACTATGACTACTATATCTTACATCCGGTTACAAGCATAGCCTATTCTTTTTGAAAAGTACCTTTATAATATCTCCAACATTTTTGTAACTTTTTACCTGCTTGTAACGTCTTACTTCTGTAGATGCTCCTCCTAGACAATGACATGGCTGTTATAAAAAATGTGTTGCAAGGCAAACAGGCAGATTATGCCACCCTTGTCAGCAAGTATCAGCGCTTTGTATTCTCTATTGCGTTAAGATATGTTACTAACCGAGAAGTTGCTGAGGAATTATCACAAGATGTATTTGTAAAAGCGTACAGAAATCTACCAAATTTCAAAGGTGAATGTAAATTCAGCACTTGGTTGTACACCATCGTTCACACTACCTGTTTGTCTCACCTACGCAAGAAAAAAGACAACACCGTTTTACTTGAAGAAGAAACAATGATAATCTTGCACGACAAACAAAGCCAGCAAGATGGAGTAATCAACAATTATGAACTTACTGACAAAACTACTGCCATAAACGCTGCCATAAGTCATTTACCAGAATCAGATGCGCAAATAGTCACTTTGTATTATATGGCAGAACAATCTGTAAATGAAATAGCAGCAATAACTGGGATGTCTGTGCCCAATATAAAAGTGAAATTATTCCGATCCAGAATGAAACTGAAAGATATTATTGAACAAAAGTTCAAACAAGAATTGATTGATTAGCGTTTGCAAAATGAATTTTTAATAACTTTATGTTACGGCTATGCAAAACGAGGAAAATATAGAATTGCTGATATGGGATTACATAGATGGCAATCTGAATGAAGAAGAAAGAAATGCAGTAGACAACCAAATAAAAAACGATACCCGCTGGGGTAATGTTTATGCTGACTTTTTGTCTTTTAATAGCCAACTTTCAGCCACAAATGAATTGACAGATCCACCTCTCCGTTTCACAAAAAATGTAATGGAACAAATTGTATCTGAGCAGATTGTACACACCAAAAAAGTATATATAAATCCCTACATCATCAAAGGAATAGCAGCAATATTCATTTTCACAATATCAATTCCCGTCATATATTTGATTTACAACACCGATTGGTCACATACTTCAGATGTATCTTATTTCGACAATTTAAAGTATGTAGATCTACCAAAATTGAATTTTGATGACGTTTTTAGTGGTTCTGTACTTAACATCATCATCTGTGTAAATGTTATTCTTGTACTTGCATTATTAGATACTTTTATTTCCCGCAAGCACATTCATAATTCCTAATACTAGACAAGCTTTTTTCACCCCTCACTGCAACAAACACTGCTGTTAGTGAGGGGTATTTATATATACCGCTATTACCCGTAGTTAACTTTTTTTGAATGATATACTTCCTAGCAGATCATCTTCATAACTGCCTGTTATTCCCAAACTATACTTATCTACTCTTACAATCCCTATCTAAAACGTTCTCAATTCTATAATTTTTCATCAAATACTTATTGGCGAGTAGAAAAATAAAACTAGTTTTTAGGCTTAGTTAATTATCATATTCATTGTATTATTTCGCCAAGTTCTTACCCAAAATCTACACCATTCTCTCTGGAATACAATCTTTAGTACAAGCACCAAACAAAATTTTCAATATACACGCCTATACATTGTATTCACCTAGTCCGGTTTACTATAATTAGTTCAAACAACTAGGTCTCAAAGATTAAATTTTCGATAAAAAATAGTGCGTTCAGAATAAATTATCTTATATTTGAAATGGAGAAAATGATGCAAAATCGCACAAATAAAGAATTTTAACATTTTGACGTAATTCAACACTTATTCTTTAATTGTTAAGTAAAATATCGCAAACACTGTACTTCACCCAGTCACCATACTTAAATCGAAAAACATGAAAAATATACTAACCTCCAAACTACTTTTTGCAAATTTCTTAGTAAGCGCCTTGTCTGTCTTTTTATTTGCACCAACCAAAATGCTAGCACAAGAGCAAGCGTTGGCAATACCAGTTACCCAGCAAGCAAATGGAGCAGATTTATGGACTCAAAACAGTATTGGGGATAAAAAACTATCTGACAAAGAAATAAATGATAACAAACAATTACCATCAGGAAATGGCATGGTGAAAGGTAATGCATTTAATAATTTCACTACTTTTTCATCTACCAGAAAAAACACTTCACCTGAAGTCACAAAGTATAATGCTGGGTACACTGACCACCCTGAATTAGGTATACTGTTTGCCGATGCTCCTTGCGAAAACTGCTATGAACTGATAGAAAAACGCACAGAAACACAAAAATACTTTGTAAAAGAAGGCACAGAAGGGTCTCATTTCATTATCCAATCACACCAATATCCTATACATTACAAAAACGAAAAGAATCAGTGGATAACAGTCGCCAAGCACTTAACAAAAGACAACAAAAACGGCAAAACATATAAAACTGTTGGCAAAGATGTAGACATAGAAATAAATGCCGACAATGGTTACAGTACGCTCAAAAGCAATAAAGGAAACATAACATACAATCAAAACCTTGAGTTGATATTTATCCGCCCTGATGGTACAGAACAATCATTAGGAAAAGCAAACTGGACAAAACATACTGCAGGTGACAATGGAGTAATAGTCAGTAACGCTTGGGCTGGTATAGATATTGAAATGGTGGTGCTCAACAACAGCCTCAAAACTAACTTTGTAATCAACCATGCTTTACCTGCCTATGCTTCAGGCAAATTAGTATTCAGAGACAACTACACATCTGATGATGGTTTGAAACTCAAAATAGAAAAAGATAAATCGATAGACAGGTCAATAACTATCAACAACAAAAACTCGGAAGAAATCTTCGTCATCAACAAAGCCATTGCTTACGAACGCAACAAAAGTAATACTGAAATCATCCCATTAACCTACAATAGTCATTCCACCAATCAATTAGACATTGAAGTTCCCGGAAGGCTACTCAACAACCCTTCCACTTCATTTCCTTTGATAATCGATCCTTTAGTTTCCGGAACATTATCTTCTGGTTTTACTTATACTACCGGTGCATGGTACCCCGCATTCGCCAGTACAACTGAGTACTGCACAAATACCAATAATCTTTTAGTACCAGCAGCAGCTACGCTCACCGACATACGAATGATATTCAATTATTATGGTCCTGCTGGTGTATTGTGGAACAATTCTGCACTTACTTTCAGAGTCAATGGAGGTTGCACTTTTGGTTGGCTGGCATGTGGTGGTACTAGTAGTGGCATACCTGGTGGTACCTGTGGTGTTGCCACTAACTCTAGCTTTTGGGCTGCTGGACCTGCTTGGGGCATTACGCCTGGTTGTTTACCCGCATTCAGTTGCAATTCGTACACACTACCCTTTCAGCTACTACTTACACAGCGTGCAGGTGCATCTGCACCATGTGCCCAAACAGTATATGCCACATCTACAGGCTTCACTGTAAATGTAGAAGGAACTACCGCCATTACACCTGTCATTACCCCATCAGGCCCCACTACATTATGTATGCCTTCAACACTCACACTCACTGGGTCTGGTGCTGGTGTTTGGTCTTCTTCTGCACCTGCAGTAGCTACCGTTTCTGCTGCCGGTGTGGTAACTGGTGTATCGAATGGCACAGCAAACATCAACCTCACTATTGGTGGTTGTAGCTCCGCCCTTGCCCTCACAGTAGGCACATCTCCTACTATCACTGGTATTTCCAGCATTTGCTTTCCTGGTTCTACTACTCTTACTGGTGCTCCCGGTGGTGGAGTTTGGACTTCTTCTGCACCAGCCATAGCTACTGTTGCTGCCGGTGTGGTAACTGGTGTATCTATAGGAACAACTATAGTTAACTATAGCACTGGTGTATGCTCTGCAAACAGACCAGTAGATGTCAACAACCCTGCGGCTGTTGCGCCGACCACCCAGCCTACTGGCATCTCTTTTACAGGCGTTACTCCATCAGGTGCCACGGTCAATTTTACGCCTAATGGCTCTACTGGATACCTTGTTGTTGCAAGTACATTTCCTACATTGTATGCAGCTCCTGCCACTTTTACTACTTATGCTACTGGAGCAACTTTTGGTGGGGGTATAGTTATTCAGGGTTCTACCTCAGGTAGTTCTCCTTCATACACCACTACCCTTCTCAACTCAAATACCCGTTACTACATTTATGTTTTTGCCTTTAACAACAATTGTGTAGGTCCTCAATACAACCTTACTTCACCACTTACCGGCAATTTTGTAACATGTGTTTCTCCTACAGGCACGCCTGTTACTGGTACTGTGGGCAACAACTTTATCAATCTTAGTTGGACACCTTCACCAGCAGGTGGTAGTCATGTAGTACCTATCAATTACATGGTATATGCATACGCTGATGCGGCTTTAACAATTCTTGCTCCAGGCTACCCTGTAATGGCTGGCGTAGGTACTACTTACACTGCCACTGGTCTAACACCCGGCACCCAATACTGGTTCAGAATAGCTCCAGCAGATGCTTGCGCAATAATGAGTGGCATCGCTACCGCTATGACTACTTGTGGTGCTGCTGGTTCCATTCCCTATCTCCAAACGTTTGAGGTAGGAACTACTTTTGGAGAAACAACACCAAATTGTATGGGTGCAACCGTTCAGAACTGTGTAATATCTGGCGTTCAAACAAATGTCACTTTCTTAGGTACAATTAATACTAATCACACACCCGGCGGCAGCAAGTTTTACAATTTTGTTCGTGCAGGTGCATGCTCTGCTGGTTGGGCTAACCAATGGCTATTACTGCCATCTTTGAATATGACAGCCGGCACCACTTATACCCTTAGTTTCTGGTATAGAACAAATGGCGTAGCGTGGCAAACTATTAGAACCCAATTCAGTACTGTTGGCACTCCGCCAGCTGTTGGGTCAACTTCCATGGGCGGTGTTCCTGGCACAATAGGTCCAGGACTCACCACTGTTAACAGCACTACTTACCTCCAATACATACAGACATTTACTGTACCTACAACAGGTGTTTACTTCGTAGGAATAAATGCAGAAAGTGGTGGTGCTGCTGGTTTACTGGCGATAGACGATATAGAGGTTTGTGCTGTACCTACAGTTACTGCCACCAGTGCCACAGCCCCATTCTGCGTTCCTGATTCTGTATTTTTATTATCTACAGGCACTACTGG
>CAZRPA010000160.1:0-9280 GCA_964601855.1 uncultured Flavipsychrobacter sp.
TAGCCAAAACGATGTCACATGCCAATGCTATGTTAGCACCTGCTCCTGCAGCTACTCCGTTTACTGCTGCTATTATTGGCTTTTCTATTGTGCGCAATCTAATTATGGTAGCATTGTAGTGCTCCCTTACCATCCGCTCAAATTCTTCAGGAGTAGGGTTCATAGCTTCAGACAAGTCTTGACCTGAACAAAATCCTTTACCAGCACCTGTTATATATATACAACGTACCTCATCATCTGCTGCGCATTCGTCCAGATAGTCTTGCAATTCTACAGACATCTCGCGGTTATAGCTATTGTATTTTTCGGGACGATTGAGGGTTATAAAACCAACTCCATTTTCTTTGTGCAGCAATACAGTATTCATTCTTCAAAGATAAACATTGTCTTCATTATATACATAGAACTGCTATCACCTCGATAATGTTATTGCTTTATGTAAGTACTGATGTCGTGAGCTAGTATGGGGTTGAATACCTTCACTCCTGTTGTATTCATGTGATAGGAGTCATAAAAATATTTTGTAGATAAGCCTATACTGTCTTCAGAATAGTCGAGAAATGGGAAGTTGTATTTGAGAGAATTTTCTCTGAATATTTGTTTGAATTCTGGTATGTTTTTGACCAGGTGGTATCGTTCGCGATAAACAGGCGCCCAAACCAAAATCACTTTTATGTTGTTTTTACTGCATAACCCTAAAAATTCCGAGAATTCATTCAACAACGGCGTATCAATTTTGGATTCATATTTCAAAGGGTTTTTCTTTTTATACTCGTCAAATGTATTGCTCCAAGGTATATCATTAGTCCAGAAACCTTTATGTGTTTTCGAAGGGTTTTCTATATTATTGGTGAAATAATACTTCAGGCCCTTCTTTATGTATTCGAGTTTGTTGTTATATTTAAATAGCGGGAAATATAATTCGGGTATTGTAAAACTACCTTTATAATGCTGGGTAGCATCTATTATGATGTCGCTGGATGTGTGTGGTAAAAAAAGAACGTAGTTATAAAAATCTTCCCGGTCTTTTAGTAACAATTCATCTACAATTTGTATAACGTATTTCGGCTTTTTATTGTACTTGAGGTATACCTTGAACATAGCATACTGCATATGAAAACCCCAACCACTCATACCAGTATTATGAGTGTTGATGTGCAATATTGAGTCTAGTATTTTGGGTGATATCTGAACAGCTGCTCTCGAAGAACCTGTTATGACAAGGTCTGCGTTAACGGTGCCATTAAATACCTCATTCACTGTAGCGTATTCTAGTTTGGCTTTCCGTAAACCTTTGTCTACTATCAGGCTAAGCCAGAATAGTACACCCATTGGCACTGCTATAAGTATCCCTATCTTCAAAAACTTGCTCATGCCTAAAACTGAAAATATATGAAATCTTTATTCTCGAAAACCCCAAAATACAAAATGCAAAAAACAAAAAAGTAATAAATAGCCCACCTTACTAACAAAGGTTGCTGTTTGAAAAAGTTCTCTGGACTAAGTTTTGACTGTATGTAATGCACCAATTCCAAGAAGGCAATGTAAACTCCCGACCAAAATATTGTTATTAACGGCAGCGAGCTACAAGAAGCTTTATAAAACTCTCTCCATCCCAGCTTTAATAATGAAAGCTCTGATAAAAAAGATGGTATTTTTTTGATAATATAAAATGCATCATCTACCGTATTTGCCCTGAAAAATACCCAGGCTAATGTGACAAGCAGAAAGGTCAATGTTTTCTGATACAAATTATCGAGCCACTTAATCTTTCCAATAAGCAGTGCGTTTCTTACTTTCTGCCGAAACTGATTTGTGAGACCACCTATAACCATAAATACACTATGTAGTGCCCCCCATATTATAAACGTCCAGTTGGCTCCATGCCATAAACCACTAACTAAAAATACTATAACTAGATTCATGTATCTACGTGGCATAGACACCCTATTGCCCCCCAGCGGAATGTATAGATAGTCTTTAAACCAAGTAGATAATGATATATGCCACTTTTTCCAAAACTCATCGACAGATTTAGCAGAATAAGGTCTATTGAAGTTGCGCATGAGATTGAAGCCCATGACTCTTGCACTTCCTATGGCTATGTCTGAATAACCTGAGAAATCACAAAAAATTTGAAAAGAAAAAAATACACTGCCTATTACTAAAGAAGTAGCCGAATAAGAGTGTGGGTTATTGAAAATTGGGTCTGTAACAATAGCTAGTCTGTCAGCTATGACCACCTTTTTAAATAGTCCCCACATCATCAGTCGCATACCTGAGGCAAATAATTCATATTTGAAGGTGTGTTTTTCGTGAAACTGATGCAACATATTCTGTGGTCGCTCTATAGGGCCAGCTACCAATTGTGGGTAGAACATTACATACAGCGAATAGATGCCAAAATGTCTTTCCGCTTTCTGATTGCCTCTATACACTTCAAATGTGTAACTCATAGCCTGAAAGGTGTGAAACGACAACCCTATAGGCAATACCATATTGAGGTAGGGTATTGGGTTCTTAGCCCCAAACAACAATGCCAACCCTGTAATGTTGCCATTTATAAAGTTGAAATACTTGAATATAGCCAAAATTCCTATATTGGCTACCAGACTCATCATCAGGTATTTTTTCTTATTCTTTTTGTCAGTTTGCTGCTCTATAAGTATTCCAGCGTAGTAGTCTATAACTATGGTGAGTGCCAGAATAAGAATAAACTCTGGCTTGAAATACATGTAAAAATAACAAGAAGCAGCCAGTAGCCACATATACCTGTATTTGTGAGCTAGCAAGAAATATACTAACGTCACAACAACAAAAAATATCGCAAAAGCAAAAGAATTAAACAGCATTAGTTATTTACAATTTGCGAGTTTTCGGTGCAAAAAAAACGGTACAAAACAAAAAAAATATATTTTAGGGTATATTGTACAGCATTATATAAACAATGCTAGTGAAAATGATAGCGCAATAATAGCAAAATGGGCTGACAAACTCAATCAGTTTACAATAAAATCCATTTTACTAGTCACTGTAGTGATTGTTGTTTTATCCTACAACTCGGTGTTCTACAAGGTGAAAAACGTGAACTAATGACGTTTGTTCTAATGAAAAAGTGCCACACACCAGCATTGCAAGGCACAAAACCTCTTATGTTGTTGCGTGGCACTCTGTAGTATAATTTTTAGCTGCAGCCAGTTGTTGTGCCACAATTGGGGCACATGTAGCACGTGCCATTTCTCATGGTTATGTTGCCACAATTTCGGCATGCAGGGGCATCGGCACTGGTTCCCATCAGTATTTTTACTTCCGCATTTACAGGCATTGGTGCCATGGCTGGTTTTGGTTTCAGTGTAGGTTGTGGAGCAGTTACGCGCACCTGTGTCAGTTCTTGTTGTTGCGCATCTATCTCTTGTTGGTGGGTTCTTCTATTAGGATCTGGTACATGTACCAGATCATCGCGGTCTAGATATTCGTAAGCCAGTAGCCTGAAGATGTAATCGAGTACAGATGTGGCACTTTTAATGTTGGGGTGCTCTACCATGCCTGATGGCTCAAATCTCGAGAATGTAAATTTATCTACATACTCTTCTAGTGGCACACCGTACTGCAAGCCTACAGATATAGCTATCGCAAAACTGTTGAGCAGACTGCGCATAGTAGCGCCTTCCTTGGCCATATCTACAAATATCTCTCCCAGTGTGCCATCTCCATACTCGCCTGTTCGCAGAAAAATTGCTTGGCCACCTACTTTACCTTTTATGGTATATCCTCTTCTTTTGGCGGGTAGCTGTTTGCGCTCCACTATTCGGCTTAGTTCTCTTTTTAGCTGTGTGTCGGGGCTGGCTTGTACTCTTTTATTTACCTCTTCTAGCAGCTCACTCACAGTCAGCTTACTCATATCTACTGCTTGGTTAGCAGGCACTTCTTCTTTGGGCTCCTCTTTTTTCTTCTTATCGCTTTTATTACTCAGTGGTTGGCTCAGTTTCGATCCATCTCTGTACAAGGCACATGCTTTAAGGCCCAGTTTCCAACTCAGGTAGTAACAGTCTTTTATTTCATCTATGTCAGCCTCATTGGGTAGATTGATGGTTTTAGATATGGCACCGCTAATAAATGGTTGCACTGCACCCATCATTCTTATATGTCCGTGTGCGTGTATAAATCGTTTTCCTTTTTTGCCACATTTGTTGGCACAATCGAATACTGACAAATGTTCAGGTTTCAGGTATGGGGCACCCTCCACAGTCATAGTGCCGCAAACGTAGTCGTTGGCAGCATCCATTTCGTCTTCTGTAAAGCCTAGCGCCTCTAAAAGGTTGAAGTCGGGGGCGAAATATTGTTCAGAGGTGAATCCGAGACGTTGTAAGCATTCTTCGCCCAAATTGTACACATTGAACACAAAACCTATTTCGAATGCGCTCTCTACAGCAACATCTAGTTTCTTGAGCTCAGCAGATATAAATCCTTTTTCGCTCAGCGACTGATGATTGATGAACGGTGCACCCGCAAATGTTCCGTGTCCCTTGGCATACTTTACTATCGCGTCTGATTGCTCAGGAGAATATCCTAGTTTTTTCAGTGCGGCGGGTATGGACTGATTAATGATTTTGAAATAACCACCACCAGATAGTTTTTTGAACTTCACCAATGCAAAGTCAGGTTCTACGCCTGTAGTGTCACAATCCATTACTAGCCCTATCGTGCCGGTTGGTGCTATAACGGTAGCCTGAGCATTGCGATAGCCATACAGATCCCCCATTTGCACGGCTTCGTCCCATGCACGGGTTGCCGCTTTTAGCAGATAGTCGGGGCAATAACGAGCATTAATGCCTACTGGTGCTATTTCTAGCCCTTCAAATGCATCGGCTGCGTCATAGGCTGCTGCTCTGTGGTTGCGCATTACACGCATCATGTGTTCTTTGTTCTCTGCATACCTCGGAAACGCGCCTAAACATTTTGCCATCTCGGCCGATGTTTTGTAGGCTACACCGTTCATGATAGCGGTTATTGCGCCAGCTATGCCTCTAGCTTCCTCGCTGTCATAGGCTATGCCGCTTACCATAAGCATAGACCCAAGGTTGGCATATCCCAGCCCTAGCGTGCGATAGTCGTAACTCAGTTGTGCTACCTCAGGCGAAGGGAACTGTGCCATCAGCACAGATATTTCCAGCACTACTGTCCACAATCTCACCATGTATTCAAAGCCTGCTACGTCAAATATACCGTTGTCTTCATTGTAAAACCTTCTAAGGTTTAGTGAAGCCAAATTGCAGGCTGTATTGTCCAGAAACATATATTCCGAGCAAGGGTTAGATGCCCTTATAGCACCACCTTCGGGGCATGTGTGCCACTCGTTTATGGTAGTGTCGTATTGGGTGCCTGGGTCAGCACAGCGCCAGGCGGCATAGGCTATTTTTTCCCACAGCTCTCTTGCTGGTATAGTTTTCATCACTTTACCATTGCCACGGGCCGTCATATTCCAGTCGCCATTGTTTTCCAGTGCTTTGAAAAACTCATTGGGAATACGTAGTGAATTGTTAGAGTTTTGCCCAGATACTGTTTTGTAAGCCTCTCCTTCGTAGTCGGATGGGTAACCTGCTGCTATCAGTGCAGCTACTTTTTTCTCTTCTTCTACTTTCCAATCTATAAAATTTACCACCTCTGGGTGGTCTAGATCCAGACACACCATTTTTGCAGCTCTGCGAGTAGTGCCACCGCTTTTTATAGCACCGGCAGCTCTATCGCCTATTCTCAAAAAACTCATCAATCCACTTGATGTTCCTCCGCCACTTAGTTTTTCTCCTTCAGCCCTTATGTTAGAGTAGTTGGTACCCACACCAGAGCCGTATTTGAATATACGGGCTTCTCTCACCCACAGATCCATGATACCACCCTCGTTTACAAGATCATCACTTACACTCAGTATAAAGCATGCATGTGGTTGTGGGCGTTCGTATGCATTTTTAGATCGTTCCAGTTTTCCGCTTAGGGGGTCTACATAGTAGTGCCCCTGTGCATTGCCTTCTATGCCATAAGTATTGAATAACCCTGTATTGAACCATTGTGGTGAGTTTGGGGCACAGCTTTGTTGTAGTATGCTGTACACAAGTTCATCACAGAAAACCTGTGCATCATGTGCCGACCCAAAATAACCATAACGCTCGCCCCAACTACGCCAGCAATCTGCCAATCTGTGTGCTACCTGCTTCACAGAAGTCTCTCTACCACTACTGCCATCGGGTTGTGGTACGCCTGCTTTGCGAAAGTACTTTTGAGCCAGTATGTCTGTCGCTATTTGCGACCAGTGCGCAGGCACTTCTACGTTGGTCATCTCAAATACCTTTTCACCATTAGGGTTGCGTATCACAGATGTGCGAAGGTCATACTCAAACATATCGTAAGGACTAACACCTTCTTTGGTATAATGACGGCTGAAAGACAAGCCTGCTTGCTGATTAGGACTCATTTTTTATGGTTTTTTATTGAAGGGAACTATTCTACTTAATACTATAGCTAAGTTAAGTTAAATCAACTGGCTATAATTTTACTTTTAACTCACATCAGTGTGGATAACTGACCAAATGTAGACCAAACAACATGAACAATTAGGATTAATATGTGAAATTATGATCATTTTTTCTGGACTTACAAAAATTACAAAGTTTATTAACCCAAAGTTTACGCTACGGCACACAATTGTTAATTGGTCATTTGGATAAGCACATTGCAATGATAGGTTACATATACTAAAGGAGTTTACTTTACAGATATACATCTAGATAAATACTACTAAAGTGGTATTGTGCTACTATATGTGACCTACTAATTTTAGGGTCAAAAACGACTATGATACGTACACTCACTTCTGCTTTTACTATTTTATTACTTTCTCAGCTAGGTGCACATGCACAGATGGTGAGCTACAAAGTAGACAACCAAACCAATAAGTTAGCGCCCATCAAAGTGGGATTAGCTATTTCCTTTGCATCAGGCAATCAAATTTTGGCAGGTGGTATGGTGCAGGGCTGCTTGGCCAACAAACTGTTTTATAATGCCGAATATAGGGTAGGTTTGGTGAGAGGGTTCTCTAATGCTGGTATTGCTGGCGCGGAGGAATTACAAACAACTCAATCTGAAACTAAAGGGAGCTATATGGAGGCTGGTGCAGAATGGACCATTCGCGATAAAATGTCTCAGGGCAAAATGAGAATTACCACTGGTTCTAGTGGCTCATCAGAACGTTACTTCAACGCAGTATGCGATATGCGCAAATTAATAACTGTAGGTGGAGGTGTATTTTCGATAGGTCATGCCTATTATCTGGGCGATGATTCTGCACAGTATTTTACATCAGGCACTACCAAATTACAACCCGCTGCTGACAAAATTTTCCACTCTAACATTTCTACCATGGGGGCTTTTGGTGGTATATCGCTCAGAAAGATTCGTAAAGGGGCGGTGAGCAGTGGTGGTTATCGCTATCGTTCGGTAAAGATTACCAGTTGGAGTTTTCAAGCACTGATAGGTGGTAGCAGAATGCAAGACCTAGTAATAGGCACCAACACTTACGCTATCAATAATTCAAAATCAGCCCCCCTTGGATATCGCATTATTTGGCGCGCTGAGCGGGGTAGGACATCTACTACCGCAGAGCTGGGTATGATGCCCCATGTCACCTTTGATAATGACAACAACCCTGATATGTCAATGTTCGGGACGCAGGGTATTACTTCACCTATCAACTATTTTAAGCTAGGATTTAATATCATTCTTTATGGCAATGAGCGCAGCTATGGCTTAAAGCAGAAAAAATCATAGTATATATCAACTAAGTTTCTCTCACACTCACTACCCGTCTGTATCATTACGGACGGGTTTTTTAGTAATACAGAGTCACTTTCACTTACATTGTCTATTTTTGTTCGGTGTTGTTTGCTAAACTGGTATTGTTTTTTGTTGTGTTTTTGTGCTTTATGCCATTCACGTATGGTCAAAGTATACTGAATACCTATTCCATAAAAACAACATCAGCTACGTCTATACCTAGCGAACACAAGGGGCATAAAAAAAAAACCGTTTTTGTACTGCCGCCCGATTTTCATACCAAACAATTTGGTTTCTTTTGCAAGCAAGAATTGCGATTGCAGCGCACTAATATTCCTTTGGCTTTCAGATTGGGTAGTATGGACATGTGTAATACACTGGAGCAAAAAACAGGATATAGATAGTTTCTTAAAAATACATTATAGAAATGATTATATTTCCGGTGAATTGTTTTCCATATCTTGTAAAATCAGTAGTACTAAATATCCAATAAGGTAGCTAATGAAGGATTTTCTCTACAAATTGTTTCTTGGTTCACCCACTTACAACAAACCATTAAAAAATACACCTTACCAAACCTATGTTCGCGATTTAAAGAATACATGGGACAATAAACGACATCATGATACAGGTTTAGAAAAGGTACTGCGGTTATTTCTGGTGAGCATCCAAATCATATTTCCAGCTATGCATATCATGCAGGCTTTGGGTAAGGTAGGGGTCATCACCCGCAACTTGGTGAAGGAGTTTTATGTTGTATTCAAGACACTTTTGCCACTTGTAATTTTAATGAATGATTGGTATGCGCACACTTGGGCCATTACAGTTTCTGTTTACTTCATGACGGAGACATTTTTGTACGTGATCTCTATAATTTTCGTTTCTGATATTTTTATTGAGCCCAGATCATATCGGCGCAATCTCCTCATGCTTTTTCTCAACTATTTGGAGATATGTTTCAACTATGCAGTGATCTATGCTGGATTAGACTTACTAACTGGAAAAGTAACCGGGTATGTAGACTATATCTATTTTTCTATAGTTACATCTACCACAATAGGCTATGGCGATATAAGTCCCGCCACAGATTTAGGGAAAGTTATTGTGAGCACTGAAGCCATTTTGTCGTTAGCTTTTATTGGTTTGTTTCTCAATTTTTTTGGATCTAAAATGGAGCACATGTACAGAGACGAAGAACTATAGTTTCTTTTGTAAAAGCTGTACATAGCATTCGCTTTACAAAATTGTATATTGTCAGTTTTTTCACGCTTTTTACATGAGTTTGTACTTTTCTATAACTTTTACTTTTGGGAGTTATTCTGTGATAATTCAATGATTCTTGTTCATCTTTCATGACTGTTACTGTCTATAATCTCCCAATGTCATAGCTTTGTGTGCATATATGGATATAGTTTGTACCCCTGACGAGTTGCAGTTATTCACTACTATTGGT
>CAZRPA010000161.1:0-9269 GCA_964601855.1 uncultured Flavipsychrobacter sp.
ATTAGTAGCCATAGCTTTTTAGCGAAGGCTACGGCAACAAACCGGAAATTATAAATAAATAAAATATGACAGGAAACCCACAACCACAACCCCAAATTTTCTAATTTTACACTTCTATTATGCCGGGTAATACCCGTCAAGCAACACACTTACACCATGCAAGACATACTCTTGGGTTTTTTATCAAAGTATATTACTCTTACACCAGAGGAACAAGACGCAATATTTTCATTAGACATATTCCACTCATTCAAGAAAGGCACAACCTTACTCAAAGAAGGACAAAAAACAAAAGACAGCTACTTTGTACTGAAAGGCTGTATCCGCACCTATTATGTCATAGATGGCGAAGAAAAAACCACCGCTTTCTACACAGAATTAGAAGGAGTAACACCCCCTTGTGTACTAACCCAAACTCCATCCGATTATTACATTAGCTGCACAGAAGACAGCATAATATTAATATCCGATGCCGAAATGGGAGCAGTAGTAAACGCCAAATTCCCACGGTTCGATACCCTTTGCAGAATACTATCCGAAGAACTTTTGGCCAAACAACAAATAGACTTCGACGCTTTCAAGACTTCCTCCCCCGAGCAGCGATACCTCAACCTGATACAAAAAAGACCCGACCTTATTCAGCGGGTCCCACAACATCAGTTAGCCAGTTATTTAGGCATCAAGCCACAATCATTAAGCAGGCTCAGAGCAAGAATTATAGAAAAGAAGAGCTAGGCAGCATTTCTTAACTTAAGTGAACGAGTGGAGGCAGCCTGCCCATCTACTTTTGCATCATCATTCATCAATCAGTATTGATATGCAAAAGAAGATTTTATTAATAGGCCTACTCCTATTGACAACATGTAGCCACCACCTCAAGGCACAGTATGCCCCTACAGACACTACCTTCAAACGGTGTTTTATTGGTAGCACTATATTCCTATTGGGTAATCTCGCAACCACCAATCCCCCTGATTTTTTCCAACTCAATCTGGGCTACCGCATCACAGCAAAAGATGTAATTACCCTCGAACCCAAAACCTGGAAATATGCCTGGCCAAATGGTATCCACCCATTTTTGAACAAATCGTACGGAAAGCCCCAAGAACAATTCCCCGGCTATGTGCGGGAGTATGGTGTATCACTGTCTTACCAGCGCTTTTTGTACCACGGTTTATACACCGAATTGAATATAATGCCTACCTGGCAGTCGTTTATCAACAACAACGGTCGTAAAATTGATAAAGGTTTTCAGGTATTCAACACCTACCGCGTTGGCTATCACATCAAGCTGTTTAAGGACAAGTTTTTTATTCAGCCATCCATTGCCATCACCCACCGTGCTTATCACACCAAGCTCCCCGATGGTTTTAGGCAGCTAGACGATAAATGGTCGAAATTTATTATCGGAGAACCAGGTTTTCATTTTGGATTTAATTTTTAATCAATATTGTATGAACACACAAATCACACCACAAAACCAACTCATAGACTTTAAAGTTAACGTAAACCTCAAGCTTGCAGCACTCTGGGCTAGTTTGATGTCCCTGTATATCTATGTCGATTATTTTCACCTATACATGCCCGGGTCACTCAAAGATATGTTAGCAGGCAAGGTATATGTATTCAACGTCACACAAGGCTTTCTCTCCATCACACTTGTCTCTATGTCTATACCTGCGTTGATGATATTCCTCTCCGTAGCCATGTCACCCAAAGTCTGTCGTTACACAAACATTATCGTAGCGTTGGTCTATATTCCCTACACATTGTTCAATCTGGCAGGAGAGGCATGGATACATATGTACATAGGTGCAGCAGTAGAGGTCATTTTGCTTTGCCTCATCATCCGTTATGCATGGCAATGGCCACGCACACTTACACCCAGCATTGCCCATAATAAAAACTAAATTTACGCATACAGAATAATGACACAGTTAATAAAATACTTTACCGCAAATCAAAAAAAGCTGCTCCTTATCGATAGCATAGGAGCATTAGCGACAGCATTTTTCCTATTTCTCATAGTCCGAGAACTAAATCAATATTTCGAAATACCTACACCAGAAGCCACCTACCTCTCTGCCATAGCAGTAGTATTTTCCCTCTATTCCGGAGCCTGTTATCTATTGCTGAGGCGAGGTTTCACACCCTTTATCAGGTTTATTGGCATTGCTAATTTGATATATTGTGCATTTACATTCGGTCTACTCATCAAATACTACCCCTCATTAACAATCATCGGCAAAACCTATTTCCTTTCCGAAATCGTTATTATTTGCACACTTAGCTACATCGAACTGAATGTAGCAACAAAAAATAGATAATCTAAACATCCTCTTTGGTCCAAGCATCAGCTTGGACCTCATTGCTGCAAGCGTTACGCTAGCGAAAACCAAATTGTGGATAAAATATTCTCTGCCACACCCCACATTGGCGCACTTTTTGCGGCATTGCATAGTCTATTTATTCATTGCCCTACAATACCAAATCATAAGTATGTTAGTAGTTTATTTTTCAAAGCACCAACACACCATACTAGCCACCGTGCCTCCATTCCCAAAGTGTGAAGCACCTTTACAAAAACCACCGGCAAATGCCCACAGACCTTTTAGTAGCCATAGCTTTTCAGCGACGGCTATCGGAAAAGTGAATAGCATTGATAATCAAACACTTACACCCCAAAACCCATGAAACAACCGGCAATGGAGCCGGCACACAGCCCCATCGGCTGTACCTCCGCTATCGCACTCTTTCTCGCTCTAACAAACCCAATATGAAATCAGCCCTTCTTTTTGTTGCGTCGGCCCCACCATATCAGCGTACCCGTCACTGGCAGCGAGGCTATCACCAAACTAGCCATACATGCCAATAACTTGCCCGGCAAACCCAGCACAGCACCTACGTGTATGTCGTAGTTCATACGCATTAGTTTATCTGCCTGGCTAGCATTTTTGTATCTGCCCCATAGGTGTTCCACAGATATTTCTTCCAGTGTGCTAGGGTTGTAATAACGGTAGTCTGTTTTCCAGTAGGTAGTCGGGTCGGGGTTTATATTCACAGCTATAGCGGCAGAGTCGTGAGGTATATGCACTTCTATAGTGCCTTTTTCGGTCAGTTCTGGTTGCAGTTGCAGCCATATACGGTCTATGGCTGGTGCTCCACTGTCTGCTACTACAGGAGCGCATTTAGGCTCGCTATAGGCCATCATAGTTTTCCCACCCGATATAGTACCATAATACAACTTCCCAAACCACTCAAAACCCCACACCAGCCCGGTTATCGCAAACACCAATCCTAGCACCAGCACATAGAAGCCCCCTACACTATGCAGGTCATAGTTTTTCCGCCGCCATCTGGCATCCCATTTTATCGTCAGCCGTTGACGTATAGCTTTTTTGTTGCGGGGCCACCACAGCACCAGCCCGGTCACCAGCATCACAAAGAAAACCAACGTAGCACTTGCCACCACCACATGCCCTATCTTGGGCGGCAGCCACAGATAGTAGTGCCCATTCAGCACAAACCTGAAGAAATCATTGTTCTCATTCTTCACCTTCAGTACTGCACCCGTATAGGGGTTCATGTACACAAAGTAGTAGTAGCTAGCACCCTCAGCATAAAATATCGCCTTGGCAGCATGTGTGCGCCCACTGTATAGTACAGCATGCACTTCCTTACCCGGCAGCTCTTTGTTGGCTATCTGTTTCAGGGTGCTTGGGGGTAGGTACTGCTTACCATCATTGGCCACAAAGCGGTAGGGCTGTGTCAGGTTCTGTAGCTCATCTTGAAAAGCATAGATACTACCTGTGATGGCTATTATAAACACCAGCAGCCCAGACGTTAGTCCGAGCCACAGGTGTATATTGCTAATTGCTTTTTTTAGGTTCATCAGAATTTATAGGCTATTGAGAATCTTAAGTTGCGTGGGGCTTCTGTTTGCCAGTTATAGGCACTCAGCCATTTGTAGTACGATCCGCTATACAGGTATTCATCCAGCAGATTAAACACATTGGCAGTTATCTTCAGCTTGTTGTTTTCCCAGTACAAACCACCATCCACTTTCAGGTAGTCATCCAGTTCTTTACTAGGGTCGGGCGATGCGTCCCAGTAGGTAGCCCTATCGGCCAGCCAGGTAGCACCCAGCGACACACCTGCACCTTTCAGCACACCTCTTTGCACCTTGTAGGTCAGCCATGCATTAGCAGTATGTTTGGCAAAGCCCGGCACTATATCACCCACTTTTATTGCCGTCACACCATCAGCTACCTTCAGCACTCTCGAGTCTGTATAAGCATAGTTAGCTATCAGGCTCAGCCCTCTGGCTATGTTGCCCCTCAGGTCAAACTCCACTCCCTGCGCTCTTTTCTGCCCCAATACTATACTCAGGCCCGATGTAGGCGCACTATTAGGGTCGGCAGTCAGTTCGTTGTTTTTTAGAATCGAGTACACTGTTAGTGAAGTATTCCATCTGCCACCGAACCAATCTTTTTTCACGCCACCTTCCATGTTGTTGCCAGTTATGGGTTGCACCTTGCCACCACCTGCTAGCACTCCCGACTGTGGCACAAAAGCCTGGTCATATAGCCCATATACCGCTGTCGTTTTATCTACAGACACACTCACACCTACACGTGGTGTAAAGTGTTTGGCTTCATTAGGCTTACCACCATAGTTAGCCTGTCTTACATCGGTATATCTACCAGCCAGTGTTAGGCGCACCTTGCCTTGCATAAAGCCTAGTTCATCTTGCAGATACAAGCTAGTGTATGCTTGGTTTATCACACCACCAGTAGCACGCTCTTCCAGCGGGGTAGTACGGTCAAATACCGGATAGCCCGTTACAGGTGTTCCCAGTGATGGGTTTTTAGGGTCAAACGGGGCATTGGCAGAGTCCAGCACATGTGTCTGATTCCAGTCGGCCATGTAGGCTTTGTTGGCCATATCTAGCCCACCCAGTATTCTATGTCTTATGCTGCCCGTTTCCATTTCTCCATTCACAAATGCCTGTGCCATAGTCATGGTACTTTTAGCGTCCCATATGCTTATGCTACGCACAATGGTGCCATCGGCATTCACCGCACTGGGCCACATAGACGACCCTTCTTGGTTATACACAAATCTGGCTACTTGCCCAGTCACCTTCCAGCCTCTGTTTAGGTTGTGTTGCAGGTTCAGGTACAGACTGTGGTCATCTATCTGCGTGCCCGGCGAGCCAGAGGGTAGCGATGCAAAATTTACCGGCAGCGTCTTAAACCCATCGGGCGAAAACACATAATAAGAGCCCACATTACTCATCTTGGCTTGCTGGTAATTATACTCCAGTGTCAGTTTGGTTTGCTCATCTAGCTGGTAGCTCAGTACCGGTGCCAGTGCATAGCGGTCGTTATACTCATTGGCACGATGTGTTTTTTTGTTTTGTGCTGCGGCATTCAGTCTATACAGTAGTTTGCCGTCCTTGCTCAGTTTGCCATCTAGGTCTATGGTGCTTCTATACAGGTCATAGCTACCCACCGTAAAGCTCGCTTCGCCCTTAGTTTTGCCAGTAGGTTTTTTGGTCACCACATTATAGAGCCCACTAGGGTCTCCGTTAGATAGCATAAAGCCCGCTGGCCCCTTCACAAACTCTATATTGTCTACAAAGCACATATCCTCTGTCAGTGGTCCCCAGTAAGAGTTTACCACATTAAATCCATTTCTGAATGCCTGTATCTGCGATCCTCTGGCTGTTATGTTGGTGTACATATCGCCCCAGTGTTCTAGCCGTGTTAGGCCGCTTACATTGCGTGTCAGCCCATCGCTCATGCTTATTATCTGCTGGTCTTTCAGCACATCGCCCGTCACTACCTGTATGTTTTGTGGCACCTCCAGCAGTGGGGTAGTCAGGCGCAGGCTTGCCGATGTGTTGTTGTTTTTATATTTGTTCACATTTGCAGTTACCACTACATCTTGTAGTTTTTCGGCACTTTCGGTCAGCACCATATCCACCGTTATGGTTTCACCGGCCTTTACCTCTATGTTTTTGTCTTCGGTTTTCAGCCCCATCACCTGCACGCTTATTAGGTAGCTGCCCGCATTGATGTTTTTAAGCTGATAGCTACCATATTTGTCGGTGTAGGTACCCTTGTTAGTGCCCTTCAGGTGCACGTTTACAAACTCAGCCGCCTGATTGTCCGATGTTTTCACCGTGCCTCTTATGTTGCCACTCTGCGCCATACTGGTTATACTTATAACCAGCCCTAATACTGTAAAAATAAATTTCATTGTAGAATGATTGTTTTTGTTGAGGGCGCAAAACTAGCCCCACCCCTCAACCCTCATTTCTACATACAGGAATTATCATTTCACCAATCAGGAATATAAAATTTTGGCATGAAGTGGTGGTAGTAATAGTCACTCGACATCACATTCTCCACACTTTTCGTAAGAAAAGTAAGCAGAAACCTATTCATCACGGTATAGTACTATATCCGCAAAACAAATACTTATCAGCTATTCTTATAAAAGCAAAAGCTTTTTGGTACACTATATTATTCCCATCTTTAGTTACCATTGTCACAAATACTTCATACATACTTGCAGTTTGCCTGGTATTCTTGGGCATAATGCATTTTTTCTCATACAGATGCTTATTTACTGAGTCGTTGTAAAACTCAAAATTGCTGGTGTCTGTCATGCATCTTTGGGTCGCAGTATCGAATATCAATGATAAGTCTTCCGACAGAAAAACAGCAACTGGCACGTAACGATCTTTGTTGTATTTTTTATTGTACCAAGTGTTTGGGTGAGAATTTCTATATGCTTCTTGTGTTTTGTTTTCGTTTTCGGTGTTGTCTAGGCATATATCGCAAAGTATGCAAGCTGTCGATAAGGTTTTTAGCTTATCCTTGTCATTATTTATTACCGCACGTGTAAAATCGTGCCATGCCACATCCAGCCCCTTAGGCACATTGGTATATCGCTCAGTTTCAAGCACTTGAGCCATGCACAAGTTCGTCCACATGCTCAATAATGCAAGGAGTATGATTTGTTTAGTGAATAGTACCATGTTATAAGTTCTTGTCTTTAGTGTCCCTTAATGTGTCGATTTCATCGTAGTATAGTGTTGCATACCAAAACTGTTACAATCAAGTATTTTCATAAAACCCAATGAGATTTTTATATGCTAATCTTCTATCTCTACTAGGTAGTATTGTTGCTGGCAAAATGATTTATTGCAAAATAGCCCCACCAATTAAGTTAACAATCATTGAAAAGAAGAAAAAAAGTAAACTAAAAATGATAAATGCTAAACTGAGCAAAAAATATTTTCGCTTTTTAGGACGATCATACCTTGAGAATATTTTGAAATATTTCAGATAGATATTGTTGTTGAAAATAATTTTATTGTTCAAAACTATTACGCATGGCACTATCACAAACATTGCAGATACCAAATTTACTTTAATGAATCTGTGTAGTAATAACTCAACTACAAAGTAAATGCTGGTAACAAACAAAGTTGTAAAACCGGAAAACAATGAATTTACCAATGTAAGATTCATGCCAGTTTCTTTATTATTCATCGTGTCGTGCATGTAATCAGAAAAATCATCAATCCCACTCTTTTTCGCAGCCTTTTTAAAATAAGTAGTTTCAGTGAAAATATTAAAAATGTTGTGTCTGTTTACTACCGTAAAGCACTTAGTTACAAACACATACATAGAATAGTATAGAAAATTCCATGCAATATATATCTTCCTCATTTTCTTGACTATTTCAATGCTTTCAAATACTTTTCCCACATTCATACCCATTGGTAACAGCCTGTATGCTATTGTATTACATCTGAAGTAGAAGATTCTGTGTGAATTATAGCTCGCTGAGGGTTCTCTATCAAGCACTCAACTTTAAATTTTTGTCCAACTTTAATTTTCTTATTTACGGAGTCCAGATACGGAGATAAATACTGTCCTTTTTCAAATAAAATATTATCTACACTGTAAATAAAATGAACTTCATAATTACAAATTGGACTGTCCAAAGGTTGGTGAAAAAAATTACGAAACAATATAAATTCATTATCGCTCCTTTTTTTAATGTGGATAACTTCTCCATCAACAAAAAAAGTTTTTTCGTCTGGTAAAAAAAATGGTTTCCATACAATTGGGAAATAATCTTCCGGCGATTTGGGGTTGATTTTAAGAATAAAGTTATCTCCAATTTTTGCGAAATATTTATCAATGTCATAACCCCCACAAACAACATTATAGTATTTGATATTGTCATATTCATAGTTGAATGCACATTCTGTTCCCTTGGGGGCATGGCTATATTTTGAAAATTTTCCTGATACTTCTACCCAAGTACTGTCCGAAACATATTTTTCTACAACAAATGAATCCAAATAATGCGATATGTGAACAAACGCAATTGTTGTTAAAAAAATTGTTATAGATCCAACTAAATACTTTTTTATTGTTTCTCTCAAAGGCAAGTTATTATGCATTTATAAATTTACCACTCGCGCCTGTTTGTATTGGGTATGTTACTGTTTGGCGTTCGCACTCCACACCCCACACTCTCCATTACCCTCCCCATCCTTCTCTATCCAGACTACGGTACTGAATAGCCTCAGCTAGGTGCTCGGGTCTTATGTCGTCGCTGGCGGCTAGGTCGGCTATGGTGCGGCTCACCTTTAGTATGCGGTCATAGGCACGTGCGCTTAGGTTTAGGCGGTCCATAGCGGTTTTCAGTAGGTTGTGTCCCACTTGGTTTATCACACATATTTCTTTCAGCAGCTTGCTACTCATTTGTGCATTGGCATAGGTGCCAGCATGTGCCTCGTAGCGTTTTTCCTGTATTTCCCTTGCTTTTATTACCCGCTCCCGCACATCGTTGCTATTCTCGCTCATTTTTTGCGACGATAGCTCACTAAATGGCACAGGTGTCACCTCTACATGCAGGTCTATACGGTCTAGCAGTGGACCACTTATTTTGTTCAGGTAGCGCTGCACCATTATAGGCGAGCAGGTACATTCTTTCTCTGGGTGATTAAAGTACCCACAGGGGCAGGGGTTCATAGAGGCTATGAGCATAAAGCTGGCCGGAAAATCCAAGCTTACCTTTGCCCTGCTTATCGTCACTCTGCGCTCCTCCATGGGTTGGCGCATCACCTCCAGCACTGTCCTCTTAAACTCTGGCAACTCATCCAGAAACAACACCCCATTGTGTGCCAGCGATATCTCGCCCGGTTGTGGATTGCCACCACCACCCACCAGTGCCACATC
>CAZRPA010000162.1:0-9263 GCA_964601855.1 uncultured Flavipsychrobacter sp.
GTAGATACCAATAGTAACCTGATACATCCCAACTAATAGTAGCTTCCGTAGCAGATTTGTTCCATCGGGGATAGAAGAAAAACGACGAATAACAAAGCACTATTACTGATAAGATATAGGCACTCCTCGAAAGCATATAGCAAAGTAATAAAACTTTGCATCAATGAAACGAAATTTTGATTATTATGTTGTGGCTACAGCACAATAGCTATAAAACACTAAAGGCTACCAGATGGTAGCCTTTAGTGTTTTATATTAGTACATTTTTTTATTATTTGGTAATGAGCAATCTTGACTGAAGCTTATTGCCTTTTTGGTTGACAAATAGCAAAGTATAAATGCCACTTTGTAAATCCGATGTTTCTATTTCTACATGTGCATTAGTACAAGCTATGGTTTTCACTACTCTTCCCACAGCATCTATTACATTGATAGTGCCGCTTACGTTTGTGATACCAGCTATGTCTATGTATACTTTGTCTGTAGCCGGATTGGGGTATGCATCCATTGACAATGCATTGGCATCAACAGTATTTACGCCAGATATTGGAGTATTGGTATAGAAGTATTGAGTGTATTTGCAGCCAAAATCATGTGCATAGGTGCCAGAATATACATATCCATTCATAGGAATATTGGCGTTTGAGCCATATTTTTTGATGAATAAACTACCTCCATTTACGCCAGCGCTAGGATTGGCATCATAAAGCCACCAATGAAGCCCATCGCATCCACCATCAGCAATTTCGAATCTGTAGCAACCTGTAGGCAGGGTAACGGTATCTGTGTACAGTGTATTGATAGCTGCACCTGTGCGCTCACGTACCACTACATTGTTATGGTCATAAATTTTCCAGTTTGTTTGGCTAGTGCCACCTGTAGTTGTTTGGTTGTTAGGTCTGAATAAGACACGGAATTGCCCATCCCACTTGGGTGAAGGTGCAAAATCGGACATCATTTTATCGTTAGTGCTGTCTGCATCGCCACTACCATTTACAGAGGTGATTTTCACTACAAAAGTTTTAGTACCTGTTCCGCCAGCTATTGATTCTAGGTTGGTTAGGTCTGGAAGCGAAATCTGAGTAGACTCCAGTGGATTGAGTGTGCCAGACCAAGTATACGTTTGCATAGCAGAATCTTTGATGCCATACTCAAATGATATAAGGTTGATGAGAGCAGCACCTCTGTTCTTTACAGTTATTTGTGGCGAACCACAAATAGGGTTTTGTCTGAAATGATTTTCGTTGTTGGTAGGAGAGATGATATCCTCTATAGATGCATCTTTGGTCTTGTTGATGGGGCCATAGTGTACAAGGTGGGTTTCGGTTGTGTAGCTACCCAATCCACCACCAGTACTAGTATAAGCGTCGAAATCTAATTTTACATTAAATGGAGTTCCAGCAGTAATGCCAGGGAGTTTATGCACATTGGGGTCAACCAAATCACCAGGACACCAATTGGCACGATCGAATACCCAGGTGCCTGACTGAGGGTACAATTCGTTAGAACCGCAATCGTCTCTCCATATTGCTTTGGTAGCTACAGACGTGCTGTTTAATACAACCTGGTAGTTTTTAGAAAGGAATTCGCAGCAACCAGCATCATCACTACCGTGACCGGTTATCAGAAACTTTAATTCTGAATTTTGTGAACCTGCAGGAGCTGTAGCAGTTACTTCGGGGAAATACGTATCTATGTCTGTAGCTCCACCATAACTGTAGCTACCATGCCACAAGCGTTCAAGACCAATGACATTTCTGTCTGGAGTGCCTTCTACATATGCAAATTTGATATTGCCGGTAAATCCACCGGAATAGCCAGAGTAATGCAAACGTACTGTGCCGCTACCTTGCAGTTTGCTAGCATAATCCGTAACATCAAAAACATATCTATGAGTCCAGCTGCCTGGCGTGCGTGGTGCACCTGAGTTAGCGTATGGTGTTATCAATCTACCCAGTTCCAGCGTGTCTCCACCTGGCGTCATCAAATAGTTCTGCACTGTATAATCCCAATCGCCACAGTAGGTAGGAGAACCCGGACAAACGTACTTACCTATCGTAACAACCATATAGATATTGCGGTAAGTACCAGTAGTTGGGAAAGTAACAGTAGAATCGTAATTGCCATACCACGACAACTGTGATATGTTTGCCTGCACCCAAGTAGTATCTCCTGGCGCCGCAGATGCCAGTCCGGCAGATAAAAGGAAAGTACCTAAAAGTAATTTTAGTTTATTCATTACGGAAAGTTAATTTGTAGTTCAAAGATAGATAATAATGGCTTGAAATATAAAACGAGGTTATGTAAATAATAAATGACAATTTAGTGGGTCTGAAGTACATTTTGTTTAAAGCATTTTGTGCTGAAAATGTGTGATGCAATTAGTCTAATTTTGAGATTAATATTGACACAAATAAAACAGACAATCAATGTTTACTGCTACTACACAAATAAGGGTAAGGTATGGCGAAACAGACCAAATGGGGTATTTGTATTATGGTAATTATGCATTGTATTACGAAGTAGGTAGGGCAGAGGCAATAAGGGAGTTGGGGTTTACTTACAGGCAATTAGAAGAGATGGGGGTAATGATGCCAGTAGCCGAGCTAAATGCTAAATACTACAGACCAGCATTGTATGATGACCTAATTACCGTAAAAACATCGCTGCAAGAGCTGACTGGTGGTACTAAAATACAGTTTCACACATCATTGTTTAATGAGGCTGGAGCATTGCTGAACAAGGGTATTACCACACTCGTATTCTATGATCCTATTCAGAAGAAGACCATTAACATGCCAGATGAATTATACAAAAGGCTGGCACCACATTTTACAGAAAATATATGAGCAATATAGCAGCATCTATCATCACTATAGGTGATGAACTACTGATAGGACAAACGATTGATACAAATTCGGCATGGATAGCCAAACAGCTTAACCAGCAGGGTATAGACCTACGCAGGCGAGTAGCAGTGGGCGATGAATGGCAGCCCATAATAGATGCAATAGACGAAGAACTAAAGGAAGCCCAACTGTTAATAATAACTGGTGGCTTGGGCCCTACAGCCGATGATATAACCAAACCGTTGTTGTTGAACTATTTTGGTGGAGCAATGAGAACGGATGCTCGAGTATTAGAGCATGTGAAAGGGATATTTGCTAAGCGAAACCGACCTATGCTAGAGCGAAACCTGAAACAAGCAGAGGTGCCAGACACTTGTACTGTACTCTTTAATAGGCTAGGTACAGCACCTGGTATGTGGTTTGAGCGGGATGGTAAAATTGTGATTTCGCTGCCTGGTGTGCCCTTTGAGATGGTAGCGATAATGGAAGATGAAGTGTTGCCCAGATTGCTGGAAAGATTTGATAGTGATGCAATCGTTCATCATACAATAGTGACGGTTGGTGAGGGCGAAAGTTTTATAGCCGAAAAAATACAAAGGGTTGAAGAGTCATTGCCACCTCATATAAAACTTGCTTACTTGCCAGGTGCAGGGATGGTGAAACTAAGATTAACCGGTAAAGGACCTGATGAAGTTTTGCTCAATGAAACTATTATTGGTTACAAAAACCAGATAGCTGCTATACTTAGCGATATAGTGATAGCTATGTCTGATGTGCCGCTGGAAAAAGTGATATTTGAGCAGTTTATGCTGAAAGACAAATCACTGGGATTGGCCGAAAGCTGTACAGGGGGCTATATCGCTCATCACCTTACGCAGGTGCCGGGTTCGTCAGCGTACTTTAAAGGTGGTATTGTTTGTTATCAAACGTCTGTAAAGGAAAATGTGCTAGGGGTGAGCCATGAAACAATATCGCAGAATGGAGAAGTAAGCGAGGCTACGGCAATAGAACTGGCAAAGGGTGCGCTTAAACTACTTAAAGTAGATTGTGCTTTGTCTGTGACCGGATTGTTAGGACCAGCATCTGCCGAAGATAATGAACCTGTGGGTACTGTATGGATGGCAGTGGCAAGCACGGATAAAGTAGTGTCTAGGAAGTTTGTATTTCACTACGATAGGATCAGGAATAAAGAAATGGCAGTGTCAATGGGCATGCTAATGATATACAAGTATATAAGCGAACTAAACTAAATATACACTAAACAAAACACCCTGCTAATTAATGTTGCAGGGTGTTTTGTTTAGTATTATCCGTTTATTTTTTCCTCCAGTTCCATCATCGTTTCGAAAATCTTATCATATTCAGTGTTTTTCTCCTTTAGTCTGGCAGATTGTTTACGATACTCTTCGTCTACCTTCTGAAATTCTTGCCTATTTGAGTAGAAAGCAGGGTCTGCCAGTTTGGCTTCTAGCGCGGCTACTTCGGTTTTGAGTTTGTTGATTTCTTCTTCATTTTTCTGAAGTTGCTTTTGTTGTTTTTGGTAGTCTTTTTTCAGGTTGTTTAGCTGATCGTTGTTTACTGTGACCTTTGGCGCAGGTTTTTCTTCTTTTTTAGCTGCAACTGCTGCTGGCTTGTTTGTGGCAGGTAGTTCGCGTTTCAGCTTGTCTTTATGCCACACATCCCACTCGTCGTAAGTACCATTAAATTCTTTGATTTCGCCGTTTTCTATATTCCATATTTTATTAGCAGTTTTACTGATAAAATACCTGTCGTGCGATACTATTATTAGTGTGCCTTTGTATTTGTTGAGGGCTTCTATCAGCATTTCCACGCTTTGCATGTCCAAGTGGTTGGTAGGCTCATCCAGTAACAAGAAGTTACCCTTGGCCGCTATAACCTTTGACAGGGCAACACGGGCTTTTTCACCACCAGAAAGTACTTTAATTCGTTTGAATACATCATCACCACTAAACAGGAAACAACCCAAAAGCTGGCGCAATTCTAGTTCTGTTTTGCCGCTGCCACACCTTTTTAGTTCTTCCAGTACCTCCAACTCCACATTTAGTGCTTCTAGCTGGTGCTGTGCATAAAAACTTTCTTCTACGTTATGCCCCCATTTACGTTCGCCATCAATGGGTTCTTGTCCGGTTATTATTCTAAGCAATGTCGATTTACCTTTACCATTGGCACCTATAAGCGCTATCTTGTCGCCTCTGTTTATTTCTGCGCTAGCATTGTCGAGGATGGTAAGGTTGCCATATCGTTTTGATACGCCCGCGAGTGTACATATAATTTTGCCGGGCTGTGTAGCTACATCAAAATTGATATTCATCACTGGCACTGAGCCATCTGGTGCTTCTATTACATCTAGTTTGTCTAGTCGTTTTATGGCACTTTGAGCGGCAGCTGCTTTGGTAGCTTTTGCTCTAAAACGCTCGATAAAACGCTCCTGTTGTTTTATGTATTCTTGTTGGTTTTCAAAAGCACGTTGCTGAAGGTCCATACGTTCCAATTTTTCCTTTTGGAAGAATGTATAGTTGCCTGAATATTGGTGCAAATCGCGTTGCCATACTTCTACTATTTTGGTTACCATGCGGTCTAGAAAGTATCTATCATGCGACACTATCACCACACTGCCAGGATAGCTAATGAGGTATCGCTCCAGCCATTCAATAGATGGGAGGTCAAGGTGGTTGGTAGGTTCATCAAGCAGCAGCAACTCAGGTTGTTGCAGCATCATTTTAGCTAGTAGCACTCGCATTCTCCATCCACCACTAAACTGGTCGTAGGGGCGTTGCAGATCGGCAGTAGAAAAACCCAAACCTTCTAGTACTTCTGCGCTGCGGTGTTCCATCTCATATCCGCCAGCCACCTCAAAGTCGTGTAGTGCGTGGCTGTAGTCGTCGAGAAGGTCGGCATCATCTGGTTTGCTTTCCAGCTCTTTGATGATACGTTCCATTAGTTTTTCTACTTCATGAGCCTTTTCAAAGGCTTGCATGCCTACTTTTAGTATAGACTCATTGGTAGAGAAGCTTAACAGGTCTTGGTTGAAAAAGCCTAGAGATACATCTTTAGGCTTATTGATAACACCACTTTCTACTTTATAGGCACCAGTCATAAGCCTGAGTAGGGTAGATTTGCCAGCACCATTGCTGCCCACCAGCCCTATACGCTCGCCAGTACCTATTTGCCAACTGGCATCTTTAAGAATTTCTCTTGCCCCGAATGAAAATGTAATATTTTGTAATGAGATTAGCATAAGGCTGCAAAATTACAAGCGTAATTCCGATAAATCTAAAGTATGCTGTAGAAAGTATGGTACAATGAGTATTCCTTGGTATTATTTGTGAAGAAAACTATATAAAACACCAATAGAGGAGAATACAAAGTAGAGATAAACACCTATATCACTAATGTGTAGGAGTAATTCCTAATATTTTCTCTGCTATCATTTCAGCACATCTTTCTCCATCTATAGCCGCCGATACTATGCCACCTGCATAGCCTGCTCCTTCGGCACATGGATACAGTCCCTTTATTTGGATGTGCTCTAGCGTGTCTTTGTGACGGGGTATGCGTACAGGTGAGCTGGTGCGCGACTCAGTAGCTACCATAACAGCATCGGCAGTGTAATAACCTTTCATTTTTTTTCCGAAAGTTATCATTGCTTTTCTTAGTGCTTCGTTGACCGCTGTAGGAAGCACATTACTTAGTTGTTCGCTCTTCAGACCAGGGATGTAGGAGCACTGGGGTAGGGTGGCTGATAACTTACCAGCTACAAAATCTGTCATACGCTGTGCAGGTGCCACCAGTAGTCCGCCACCCGCATCAAAACAACGTTGTTCTACCATTTTTTGGTAGTGCATAGCTGCCAATGGTCCGGTAAATTTGCTGGCGGCAAAGTCTTTTTCGTCTACAGCTACTACTGTTCCTGAATTGGCAAATGGATTATTTCTTTTAGATGGCGACCAGCCGTTAACTACTATTTCGCCAGGTGCGGTAGCAGCAGGGGCAATAATACCACCAGGACACATGCAAAAAGAAAATACACCTCTTCCATTCTCCTGAGATACTAATGAATAACTGGCAGGCGGCAGTTGCTGGTGGCGTGTAGTGCAGTGGTATTGGGCAGTATCTATCAGGTGCTGTGGATGCTCTATGCGCACACCTAGTGCAAACGGCTTTGCCTCTACCACTATGCCTTTTCTATGCAGCAATTCAAAAATGTCTCGTGCTGAATGGCCAGTGGCTAATAGGAGCGAATTGCACTTGATGTTGTCACCATTACTGGTAGTAATACCTGTAATAGCACTGTTAATTATCTGTAAATCAATGAGTTTAGTATCAAAATGCACTTCACCACCACATGCTATTATTTGCTCTCTTATTGCAATAATGATTTGTGGCAACTTGTTGGTGCCTATATGTGGGTGTGCATCATACAGTATGTTTTCGTCTGCACCATAATGATGGAATAATTGTAAAATACGTTGCACATTGCCCCGTTTCGTAGAGCGGGTGTATAGTTTTCCATCGCTATAGGTGCCAGCGCCCCCTTCCCCAAAACAATAATTCGATTCTGGGTTTACGATACCTTCTTTGTTCAGAGCAGCAAGGTCTCTTCTACGGCTTCTTACATCCTTTCCTCGTTCTATAATTATGGGTTTTAGCCCATTAGCTATTAGCTTGAGTGCAGCAAATAAACCTGCCGGACCTGCACCTATTATTAGTACATGTGGGGCATTGGTTACATCTTTTAGTTCAGGAACAAAAGGTGGTAGTATTTCTGGTTCGGCATCTATATATACCTGCAACTGCAAAATGTATTTGGCATCGCGTGAGCGTGCATCTACTGAGCGTTTTAGAATATTGTAGCCTGTTATCCTTTCGTGACTGATACCACATTCCTCACCAGCGGCTATCTTGATGCTTACATCATCGAAGGCTGCTGATGGCACTAGTGGAATAGTAATCTGTTTTACCATCTGAAAAGATAACGGTACTTATTTTAGGTGAATAAACTCAATGATACAATTGTTACTCGTTGCTGAAACTTAGCTTTAAGTAGCCGAACACTAAAACAATAGATGCTGCAATACTGGTAACAGAAAGTGATATCATAATACTGATAAACGTATCGAATCCTGAATTGCCTCCCCATGACAAGAAGAACAACGCACCATAAATAGATGCAGGGAGCACGAGAATGCCCAACACCAAATTAGTAATCCTGTGTTTGAAATACGTTTGTGCTGCAAATGCTGCTAATGTAACGAGTGCAAAATAATTGATGTAGCCACCTACTGCCAAACTCGTTACAAACCAAGTAAGCGATATCAGCATGTAGAAGACATAAGTAGCAAAAACCAGTTTGCTGTATTGTGTTTTATTCATTGTATTGTTAATAGCAGTAATGTTACCCCAAAGTTATAAACCAATGACTTGTACCTTTCTGATTACTATTGAATGTTATTGTTCTTCTTGAGCTCCAAATAATTTCTGCGCCTTGGCATTGTATTCCTCTGCACGGCCCATATCTCTGGTTTGTTGCGCCAATTGTATAGCCAGCTTATAAGATTGTTCATTGTAAGGGTCAGCAGCTATTGATAAGTCTATCTCGCTAAAAGCAGCATTTGCGTTCCCAGACACAGCATAGGTATACGCTTTGAAGAAGTGTCCGTAACCAGGATTGTATTTTTCCAGTTCGGAGTACAGTTTCAATGCCTCTTCTACTTGTTTATTCTTCAGCAATATATCTCCCATGGTCTGGTACACATTTATGTCTCCTGGGTTCTTGCTTAGTGCTTTTTTGCCTGCATAGGTTGCAGAGTCCATTTTTCCTTCTGCCGCAAATAGCCTCACCATTTCAGCCCATACCAACTCATTGCCTGGGTACTCCTGTAGCGATGCCAAGAACATATCTTTTGCCTCAGCATACTTCTTTTCCTGCATCAACTGAAAACCAGCAAGGTCTTTTTTGGTTTTCCGCTTCAGCACAGCAGCTATCGGCACGCCATCTACTATCACTTTGTGTATGGTTTCTTCAGGAGGCCAGTTACCGGTGTTTAGTTGAGCAGCATCCACAAATCTCGAAAATATGATGCAATAGTCCCAGTCTTTGGTGTAGCGGTCGTTGTATCTTATGTATATTGGTATAGGGTTATAGGCATCTTTGAAGTCGCTGTGGTCCTTTGCAAACTGTTGGTACACTTCGTCTCTCCTGAAGTCGGCATACCGTTCGTAGATATATGCATACTTCGAAGGTATATTTTTTCTGTTTGATTGGTATAGTGCGGCTATCATTGGGTAGGTACAATTGGTGCCTATTATAGCCTTTTTGTTGTCTAATTGTTCATTTTTTACCAGCCATTCCGTTGCTTCTTTTATACCTAGCATGTAGTAGTCTGTCTCATA
>CAZRPA010000163.1:0-9194 GCA_964601855.1 uncultured Flavipsychrobacter sp.
GGGTTATGGTAGCATAGACTACGCTCTACTGATGCCGCAAAAAGTGCGCCAATTTGGGCCATTATGGGTAGTGGCAGAGATTAAGATATCCACATTTTGATATGTGGATTTATTGTAAGTGACTGTAGGCAGCTGGATAAAGATTTTTAGTTTTATTAACCCAGTTGAGGTGAGTAGATAGTAGAAAAATCTAGGATAATTTCTGAGAACTTAATTGGGAAAAGGTGTTGCTGAATAGGGAAATAATGAAGAATTTTTTAAAATTTCGATTGGGTTTTGAATTCATCAATATTCACAACGTTTATGCTTGGGAACGGAATAGATTTAAGTATTGAAAAATGGGCATCATGAGTGACTAAGTAAGTTGCACCAGCTGCAACAAAACAATCGACAAACTTGTTGTCATCTTTGTCTGAAATTAAATCCCATTTAAAAAAAACTTGGGTAAAATGAACGTTAGGTAGTTCTTTTAGTGCTGTAAGGAAATTATTTGCTACTATAGGTGCGTACTTACGGCTTAATATTTCATCATACTCAAATAAAATTTCATCCGTAACATAGATATCTATTTGTTCGTTTAAAATAGCTTCTACTAACCAGTGATATATTGATTTTGATGATAATGAAGCTACCAGAACATTGGTATCAATCACTACTTTAGTCATTTGTGCTATTGTTTTCATTTAGCCACTGGTTCATGGTAGTATTACTATACTTTTTCTCTTCCCAAATTTTATCTGCTTCGTCTATGGCTTTTTGGGCAAAGTACTTGGCTAAATACCGTTTTATATTCAACAAATCATTTTCCGGTACATCTGCTGCATAAAGCTTCAATAACTCTTGCTGGATGTTACTTAATGAACGGGCTGGCATAATTTAAATTTTGTATGATACAAAGTTAAGCATTTGAGTGTAATAGGATTTGCCAGAGTCAGTTTGTTACTGAATAAGCGGTTAAATGAGTTTTAAGGTGCGTTATTTAAGATTTGTAATAGGTTATGGTCAACCAGTGTTGTACGAGTCCCCCGCAGAAAAAGTGGGGAGACTCAACGAAGACTGAATGTAACAAGAATAGATTGACAAATAGCTATTGTTGGCATACGAAATTTATTTACCTTTATAATTACAAAAACGAATATACCCCTCAACAAAAAAAGTATACCTATATGAAGAAGTCTACCTTTTCCCAATTTTTATGTGCTATAAAGTACTGTTTTGTACTGCTACTGCTAACTGGTACTAGTACATTGTATGCTACCACATGGACTACAGTATCGGCAGGGAGTATTAATGTACTGACAAACTGGACGAATGGAACCACATCGCCTACAACGTTTGCCACTCCGGGCGATACGTGGATAGTAACGCACAATATGACACTGAGTGCTGGTGCTGTGTGGACTGTAGGTACACCATCGGCCGCTGCGGTAACGGTGCATTTGCAAACGGGTGGTAATGTATTGAGCAGTGGTACGGCTACGATAAATGTGAATATACATGGGCATATGATAGTGGGTGCTGGCGCGTCGTATCTAACTAACTATTCTACTGGCGGACATCATATAAACATAAGTGGCAACCTGACAATGAGTGGCGGGGTACTAAAACAACAAAGTGGTGGTCCGTTTAGGGTAAGCATAGGTGGCAACCTGATGATGAGTGGTGGTAGCATGGGTAAGACTAATAGCGGAACGGGTATTACATCTTTTATACTAGATGTGATGGGTAATGCAACTTTGAATGCAGATACTTTGTATCTCCGCAATTCTACTACCAATATACATGGGCTTTTTACGATGGCTGGTGGCGTAGTATCTGATGCCAATGGTACAATGAGCCTGAAGTTGCATGATGACTTTCTGCTGAACGGAGGTGTAATGGCACTCAGGGCAAATGATACTATACAAGTAGCTGGTGACTATGTAATGGGTGGTGGAAAAATTCTATACAATTATGGGGTTTATCTGGGAATAAAAATAGATGGCAATGCTACAATTAACGCTGACACTATACTTACTAATGGCGACGCTTTCAAAATGGAAGTAGCAGGTGATTTAGTCCAAAATGGTGGCGGAATAAGTATTTCCAGTACTATTATAAATTGCCAAATAGATGTGCAAGGCAACTACAACATGATAGGCGGCTTGATAAAGCTAGAAGGAAACAGCGTCGACTGTCAATTGGTTGTGCAAGGTAACTACAGCACTACAGGTGGTATGATAATACTAGACGGTACTGGTGTCAACTCTGTAATGGATGTGCATGGCAACTATAATAAAACAGGTGGTATATTAAAACTAGAAGGTACTGTAGTGAACTCTGTGATGAATGTGCAAGGCAACTATGACATGAGCGGAGGAGATATTGGTATAAAGGGTACTAGTGCTGTGCAAAGGATGAATATTTACGGCAATTTTGTAATGAATGGTGGGCAGATGGGAGGCATTACCGGTAATACTGCTGAAGTCATTTCTAAGCTTTACGGCAATTGCAGCATAAGTGGATCTGCGGCATTTTATAATGGTAGTACAAGTGGTATAAATGAAATACATATAGCTGCATTGCCTCCGGCACCTACCCAGCTTATATACAATACGAGTGCGGGTAGCTGGGCTAAAACGATAGTGTATGTAGATACTAATAGTACTGCTGCATTGGCTAGCAATTTTAGCACCTCTACAGGTATATCGCCTACTTATGGTATCGTGGTGCTAGGTACTCTTATATGCCCTGCATCGTACACTATGCCAGGTACAGGCGCGTTTACCGTAAACCAAATAGGTAGCCTGCTGATGGCAGGTGCAGGTGGGGTAAACGAACATGTAACCACAACTGGTGCGAGACAGCTAGACCCAAGGGCAAAATATGTGTACAATGGCACTGTGCCACAGATGACAGGTAGTTATCTGCCAGCGTCGCTTACAGCCCCTAGTCAATTGATTATTAATAATTCGGCAGGCGTAACGCTATCTCAAAACACAGCCACAACGGGTACACTTGTATTGACTAATGGTATATTGCATACAGGGACCTATGCTATTACTACTAATGCCAATCCTGGTGCTGTAACTGGTGCTGGTGCAGGAAGGTATGTAGAAGGCAGGCTGGTGAAAAACATTGCGAGTTTCACGAGTGTAAACTACGAAACGGGTAGTACTAGCTATGCACCCGTGTTGCTGACGCTGAGCAGTGTAGGCACTGCAGGCACTATAGGTGTAAAGTGCACTTCAGGAGTGCATCCGTCATTAAGTACTTCTGGTGTATTAGCTGCTAATATGGTGAACCAGTATTGGGGCATCAGCGCTACTGGCATTACGGGGCCTGCAACAATAACGCCAACATTTACCTATGATGCGAGCGAAATAGCCGGTGGTAGTAATGCCTCTTTCAGTATACAAAAATATGCGGGTGCTGCGTGGCTGGGCACGTCGCTAAATGCTACTAATACCACTATGCCATATACCTCTACACCCACTGTGGCTATACCATTGGGCACGCTAGTGGGCGACTATGTGGTGGGCAATACTTGTGGCACACCTATAACGGGCACTACAACCATATGTGCGCCAGGTGGTACTACCACACTGAGTATTGCTACCCCCGGTGGTACATGGAGCAGTGCTGCCACTGCGGTGGCTACAGTGAGTGCTAGTGGGCTGGTAACAGCAGTAGGTGCTGGTACGGCAGTAATACACTATGCTACACTGTTGTGTACGGTAAGCGCTGTAGTGAGTGTGGGTGTGCCACCTATAGCTGGTCCGGGCAATGTGTGTGTGGGAACCACCATAAGCCTCACCAATACTATAAGCGGTGGTACATGGAGCAGCAGCAGCCCATCATTAGCAACAGTGTCGGCGAGTGGTGTGGTAACTGGTGTGGCTGCAGGTACGGCAATGATATCGTATGTAGTAGGCGGATGCGCTCCGGTAACACATACGGTAACAGTAGCTCCGCTGGCACCTATAACAGGTGTGCCTAATGTATTTGTAGGCAATACCACTGCACTGAGTTGCGCCGTAGCTGGTGGCACATGGAGCAGTGGAAATCCGGTGGTGGCATCAGTATCGGCTACAGGTGTAGTGACAGGCAATGCCATAGGTAGTGCTACTATTTCTTATTCTGTTGGCACCTGTGCAGCAACATACACTGTAAATGTAGATTACAATTACTTGATACTGAATGACAGCATAGTAAACCCTACCGACACTACCTGTAATACGCCTAAATTTCATGTAAGGGTAAACGGGATTTCACCATTGCTGCGGCTCAAAACCTACTATGGCGATGGTAGCAAAGACTCCGTAGGTATGCTGGGAGTAGGTGGTTTTTCCAATATTTCTAAGGCCCATACATACGGAAGTGCAGGCAACTACACCATAAAACACGTTGTGTACCACAACAATATACCTAAAGACTCTGTTACGTTCACCTACAATCATAGCGGATGTAATAGTCTGCGTGTAAAGCTATACTTTGATGCAAACGACGACTGTGCAAAAAACGCAGGAGAATTTTTTAATAATTCTCCTATGGTTATTCGTGTAGATTCGGCGGGTGTGCCAGTGGGTGCTTTTTCGGCATTGGCTGGTATCAACTACAAAGCTTATGGCCCTGCGGGTACTGTTTATTCTTTCCGCTTGCTGCCCAGTACTCTTTTTTATAGTTCTTGTCCATTATCTGCCACTGTTACTTTTACGATATCGGCAGGTGCAGGTTCTTATCCGGTACAGTTGTTTGGGTTGGGTTGCAATCCTGTAACTGGATGTGACGTAGATATTACATCTGCCATACCAGTGACGGCTGCCAATCACACGAGAGGCAATCTATATGTGCGCAATAATTCGTGTACGCCTACAGATGCTACAGTAACCCTTAAGTATAGCCCACTCTACACTGGTATCATTACGGCCTCTCCTACACCAGTATCAGCAGGTGGCGGTGTAATGACCTGGTATCTTACAGATTTGTCGGCAGCAGCAGGAATGAAAACTATAAACTTTAAGGCTAGAGCTTTGCCGGGTGCTTATCTCACGATAGGGAGCACGATAGTACAAACAAGTGAAGCCGAACCTATGATAATAGATATAGACACTACCAACAACAATACAGAAGATGTAGATACGGTAACTGGGCCTTTTGACCCTAATATGGTAGAGGTTTATCCGGCAGGATGTTTTGTGGAGACTGACACACAGTTTAGGTACACCATACACTTTGAGAATATGGGTAATGATACTGCTCATAATATCTACATCATGGATACACTTTCTGAGTTTGTAGATCTGACTAGGTTGCGACTGGTGGTTTCTTCTGCAGATATGATATATAGTATTGTGGAGAACAGCACCTACAAAGTAGTACGTTTTGATTTTCCGGATATTAACTTGCCAGACACCTCACACCATGGTTTGAGCGATGGCTCTGTGACCTTTGATATACCAGTAACTGCAGGCTTGCCCAATGGTGCTATTGTGACCAACCGAGCGGGTATATATTTTGACTATGCCGATGTGGTAATGACCAATACTACTGCCAATGTGAAAGGGTGTCCTACAACCAAGGTTGCCCCAATAGCTCCGCAAAACCGCATCAACATATACCCTAACCCTGCCGACAATAACCTGGTAGTAGTAGCTGATGCTACCATAAAACATATAGCCATAGCGAATATTGTGGGGCAAACGGTATACACAGGAGCGTTTGACACTAAGAAGGCGCACATAGACATAGCAGGACTGGTGCCGGGTGTGTATTTACTGAAAGTGAATGGTACGGAGGTGAAGAAATTTGTGAAAAATTAAGGGGGATGGTACACTAACGAGATCTGTATGAATTTTGTAGAAAGGTGCATTTATTTAGCAGCTAGAAAGTGAGGGCGTTCGGGAGAACGGAATTTTATTGGTAGTACGGGATGGCCCGAAGGGATAGCTGGAGCAACGAGGGTATTATTTCGATAACTTTAGATAGCCTAATCACCTGCAAAAATTAGGTTATTCATTCACACGCTTGTCCTATGAAAATGCTATTTTTTTCAATCATTTTACTGAGTGCTATTTCATTATGCTGCAAATCTGATACCCAAAAAGCTGAGCATAGTAAATTAAGCTATGTAGACACATCGTACTTTGAACCTTGTTATTCAAGGATGGTAGAAAACAACAAAGTCGGATATATTGATTCTTTTGGAAAAATTGTTATCAGACCAATTTTTGCCAATGCATTTGACTTTTCAGAGGGTTTGGCTGCTGCAAGGGTGGATGGACAATTTGGATTTATAAACTCTGACGGAAATTTTGTTATTCCCGCTAAATACGATTATTGCGAATCTTTCATAAATGGTTTTGCTGTAGTATACAAAAATGGAAAACCGTTACTAGTTAACAAAAAAGGAGATGAGGGTATTGAGAACAAATACAGTAAAATAAGGCATTGTGGCAAAGAAGCATTTTACGTAATTACTGAACATGGTAATATGGGCGTAGTAAAATATGACGGTACTGTTATTGTTGACACTATGTTTTCAAGGATCTCAGAATTTACAAATGGATATGCGGTTGTAGAGAGAAAGGACAAGAAAAACTCAGAGCGTGTTTATGGAATTATAGATAGTAATAGCAATTTTTTAGTTAAATATGGTACATATAGTAATATTGACCCATTCTACAACGGTTATTACAAAGCTCAAAAGACATTAAACAAAAATGCGGAAAACCCAAGTCGTATTGTAAACATTTTGGATGAAAGGGGCAATGTCCTTTTTGAAAAGGAGGAAGGGGAAAAGTTTATTTTATATGGAAAACCAAATTGCAGCATAATAACAGCATTAATAGTTAAACCCAACTATGTGCAATCTGAAAATGACGATTACTCGAGTGAACATTACTATTATGCATGCTTAGACATGAAAGGTGATTATGTTATAAATGACACAAACCATAAAAAAATCACAGACTTTTCCTGCAACAGAGCGTTTGTGCGTGATACTAGTGATGGATACAGACTAGTTGATAAAAAAGGGAATTACGTTTCTACTACTAATTATGAATATGTAGATGAAGATCAATTATTTGTATCAGGTTATGCGATAGTAAGAATGGATTATAAATGGGGGATTATAGATACGAATGGTTCATTTGTTACAATACCCAAGTTTGAGGATATTGAAAGCAAAATCATAGATAACAAATACTTCATTTTTACCGTAAGTGACGAAAGTGACGATGATAGAACTAAATATGGTGTAGCATTGGCCGATAAAAATGGCAGTGTCCTGATTAAACCGACCTATGATTATATAGACAGAAATGGCTTTGTAAACGGGCTAATAAAGTGTTACAAAAACAACTTAGTCTCATACGTCAATAATACTGGCAAAATTGTGTGGCAAGAGAAAACGCAATCTGTCGAAACCCTAACAGATGTTAATATTGATTTTATGAATAGGGGGTATTATACTGCTAGTTCTACCCCATACAAAACTGATTTGGGTGGACACGGCACTAGTGAAAACAGTACACAAAAACTTGATAGTAAACTGATACATCCAAAGAACAGACTTTCTATTTCGGTTTATCCAGATTCACTGAAAACAACATTGTATGGTTACAATGGCATTTTGGTTAGATTATCCAATAGTACAAAAAAAAACTACCTGTTTAGTGCAACAGATGGTTTGCTCCCGATTGTGGTGCAAGCAAAAAATACAAATGGCAAATGGGAAGACATAGAATATGTGCCAAGTAGTTTCTGTGGCAATAGTTATCATACACTATCTTTAAAACCACAAGAATATTGGTCATTTCTGACTCCAAGATACAAGGGGAGTATACCAACTAAACTTAGGATAAAAGTTGAATATACTGTTGAAAGTGAGCATTCGAAAAAAGAATACGTCCCCCAATATTTATACAGTAATGAATACGATGGTAGTGTAAATCCAGCGCAGTTCTGGCGAAAGTTGCGACATTACAGTACATCTCTAATGGACCCATACGTTGACTAATGCTAATTCAAAGTCTTGACTTAATAATTAATACTACTCCGGTTTTAGGTGAACACCCAGTAGTAGAAACGAGGAGACTCAACGGGGACTGGATATTGATGCGATAATAAAAGAAACAGAAGTGTAATGAATAAAGAAACAAAAGAACTAATCATTTATAAAAGCGCAGATGGAAAGTCTGAGTTTTCTGTTCACTTAGAGCATGAAGATGTGTGGCTGACTCAAAAGCAACTAGTTGATCTTTATCAAACGGCTAAGTCGACAGTAAGTGAGCATATAAAAAACATATATGACAGTGGAGAATTGGCTTACGTCGCAACTGTTCGGAAAATCCGAACAGTTCAAAATGAGGGTAGTAGAGAAGTAACACGAGAGTTAGAGGAAGGCGCCTATATTCACCAGCTAGAAAGTGAAGGCGTTCGGGAGAACGGAATTTATAGGTAGTACCGGATGGCCCGAAGGAATAGCTGGAGCAACGAGTTTTTGTATTGATATACGAAGAACGGAATAAATTATTGTACTAAAAATTTCTGCACCCATTGCTGCTGACCTATGGTTACTGTAGCTATGTATATGCCTGTGGGCCATGGTGTGTAAACGGGTATCGACTGATTGGAGAAATGAGTGCAACGAAACATTTGTTTGCCTTCAGCATTGGTAATCACCAATGATATATGCTCTTCCAATGGAGTTGCGACATTGATGTTGACTAATCCCAAACTGGGATTGGGAGATATTTTGAATAGATTTGACGATTCGATTGTAGTTATATTAGTTAGTGGTTTATTAGTTATCATACGTACTTTGTTTCCAGAGATAACAAATATATCTCCGTCTTTATTTAGTACTAAACTTCTTGCAGATTCTATGTTTGCCAGTAGCGGATGACCCCAATCGCCAGATGTACCTAACATACCTGTGCCAGCAATAGTAGTAATGTTACCCTCCAGATTAATCATTCGCACACGATTATTACCATCATCTGCCAAGTATATGTATCCGGCTGTATCCACTACTATGCCCCCCCCCCCAATTTGTGCAGAAGTTGCAGGGCCGCCATCACCGCTATAACCCCAAATACCTGTACCTGCTATAGTGGTGATTAAACCTGTGGTATGGTTTATTTTTCGAAAGCGAGCGTTGTCTAAAAAATAGAGATCATTAAACCTGTCAATGGATAACATACTTATCA
>CAZRPA010000164.1:0-9127 GCA_964601855.1 uncultured Flavipsychrobacter sp.
ATATGTCATAACACCTTCAAAATTGTCCCAATTTTACAACTCGCAATGACCCTCAATTTTTATATATGATTTTTGTGGTGAAGAGCAACTGCCCATGTGCCTTACCACCCCAGCTGCAAAAAAGGCTGCGCTTTTTTACAGCATCCCCTCCTTGAAAAAGGCGGGGAGTTCCCTTAATTTCTGCATGTGAGTTGTTTTTTTCCTCATTTTGCGAGGTTGCCACACCCCGAGGGCTGGCGGACAGGGCAGGGGTTTGCAATGACCTTCATTTTTTATATATTTTTTTAAGTTTGTGAGGGCCCAGCTCCTCAATGCCCCGCTAGTAGAAGAGTGTGACACAAAGCCCGCTGAGGGTAGCTGTCAAGGTGGCTACATAATAGTTTTTTGGTATTTAGTTGTTAGTATATAGTAGATGGTCATTTTGTGGATAAGTTGTTTGGGTGGAGTGGGTTATGCTTGTGTTCTTTTATAATTTTCAAATTTTTAAGAAATCGTGAAGATTCTCTGTGTTCATTGTGGGAATAGGTATTTACATTTGCAGACCCCGTATGAAAATCCTTAGAAACTTTGCTGGTCATGTATATGCTGTTTACGCCTTGGTGGTGTTTGTGGCTACGATGCTGGTAGTGTTTTTGCCTATATGGTTGATATCGTTGTTGCCTGAGCCTAGACGGGCGCGTGCGCTACATAAGGTTTTCAGGGTGTGGATGGGGGTGTATCTGCCTCTTATATTTTGTCCGGTATACAGGAAGGGGAAAGAACATTTTAAGCGTGGTAGTAATTATGTGGTGGTGATTAATCATAATTCGCTGATGGATATACCAGTGTCGTCGCCATGGATACCGGGGCCTAATAAGACGCTGGCTAAGGCGGAGATGGCGAGGATTCCGTTGTTTGGGGTGATATACAAGGCGGGGTCGATACTGGTGGACCGTAAGCGGGAGGGTAGCAGGAGGGAGAGTTTTGCAAAGATGCAGGAGACGCTGGATGAGGGTACGCACTTGTGTTTGTATCCTGAGGGGACGAGGAATAAGACGAAGGAGCCAATGCAACCGTTTTTTGATGGGGCGTTTATAACGGCTATTAAGGCGCAGGTGCCTATAATACCGGGGGTGATCTTTAATACGGGTACCGTGCTGCCACATAACCGCAAGGGCTGGGCACGGCCTATGCCAATACACATACATTTTTTGGAGGCGATACCTACTGTGGGGCTGACGACGCTGGATGCGGCGAGCCTAAAAGAGCGGGTGCATGAGCTGATGAAAACATACTATATCACTAATAAAAACAAACCCACATGACTTTCACTATTATAGGCACTGGTAACATGGCTTGGTTTATAGGCAATAGGCTGGTAGCTGCCAGGCATCAGTGTAATGGCGTTTTTGGACGTAATGATGCGGCTGTGCACCAACTGGCGGAGGCACTGCTGTGTAGCAAATTTGGTAATCTGAAGGCTGCTAGGGAGACTGAGGCAGATGTTTGTTTTTTGGCGGTGGCTGATGGTGCTGTAGAAGAGGTGGCATCGAAGTTGGCGTTTAAGAAAACAGTATTGGTGCATACTAGTGGTGCGGTGCCACTGGGTGCTATAAGCAAGGCGGCAGAAGACACTGCGGTGCTGTGGCCTGTGTACTCGATAACGCGCATCAATGCGCCGACGCATAGAAACATACCTACTGCATGGGAGGCATCGACACCGAAGGCGGAGAAATATACACTGGCACTGGCGCATGCGATAACTGATGTGCTGTTTGGTGCTGATTTTGACCAGCGTAAGTGGTTGCACTTGTCGGCGGTGATCAGTAATAATTTTACTAATCACTTGATGGCTATAAGTGAGCAGATATGTACTGAATACAACTTGCCGTTCTCGGCACTGGAACCTATTATAGAGCAGACTTTTACGAGGTTGCGGCAGTCGTCGCCCTCGCAGGTGCAGACTGGGCCGGCTGCAAGGCAGGACACTGCTACGATCAATGAGCAGGTGGCGTTACTGGCAGGGCATGAACACTGGCAAGCGATATATAGTGCGATAACGGCATCGATACAGAACACTAAAAAGTAAAAGAATGAATATGACAGCGGTCTGTTGCGTTTTGAGAATGCAACAGATAGCTGTACCTTTCCGAATAGTATGATACAGGTAGGCAATTATAATACACTGAGGGTAGTAAAGGAAGTAGATTTTGGGATGTACCTAGATGGTGAGCCAGACGAAATACTGCTGCCCAAAAGATATGTACCCGAAGGGCTGAAGCCTGAGGATGAGATACGTGTGTTTATATACCACGATAATGAGGGTAGGCTGATAGCTACTACAGATAAGCCGCTGGCGACAGTGGGCGAGATAGCTATGCTGCAGGTGACGGATATAACCCCATATGGTGCATTCTTGAGGTGGGGTATAATGAAGGATGTGTTTGTGCCGATATCGCAGCAGGATCGCAAGATGAAACCTGGGGATAACAGACTAGTGTACTTGTATATAGACCAGCAAACGGGTAGGGTGACTGCTACTGAAAAAATAGACAAACAACTGAGCAACTATGACCTAACGGTGAAGGAAAATGATGTGGTGGATCTGCTGGTTTTTCAGAAAACGGATATAGGGTATAAGGTGATTATCAATAGTAAACACACAGGTGTGTTACATTTTAATGAGCTATTTAAGGAGCTGGAGATAGGGGATAAACTGAAGGGTTATATAAAGGCTATACGGGTAGGAAATAAAATAGATGTGTCGCCTGGGGTGAAGGGATATGAGAAGGTGAAAACTGAGGAGGAACGTATACTAGAGATGCTGCGGAATAATAGTGGCTATTTGCCCTACAATGATAAATCGGACCCGGAGGCTATATATACCTACTTTGGTGTAAGTAAAAAAGCGTTTAAGATGACACTGGGTGCGTTGTATAAGAAACGCTTAATAACGTTTACTCAAACTGGTACTAAATTGGCTGATTAGTAAGAGCTTGTGGTTTATGAATTTTGATATTACTGCATAATAAAAAACCCCGGAAAGTCCGGGGTTTTTTATTGGTGGTAGGTGTATGAAACTATTAGTTATTCAATACTAATCTTGCCATTTGAGAGCTGCCATCTTGGCCCACGAAGCGGCACATGTAAACACCAGAGGCAAGGTTGTAAGGTAAAGTCAGGTTGTTGTTGCCTGCCTGTACATTATATTGCTGCACTTCTTTACCATCGAGGGTGTAAATGGTAGCCGTGCCTGCTACAGAAGTGGCAAGGGTAAGATTGCCGGTAGTAGGATTGGGGAAGAGGCTAAAGCTAGTTTGCGCTACATCTGACACAGATGGTGCGGCAGGACGAGCAAAACAGTTGACAGTAACCTCTCTGGTGGCGCTACAAGTACCATTTGAATAAGTAATGGTAGTGTTTCCCAAGTTTACACCAGTAACAACACCTGTGGTGCTAATGGTAGCAACCGATGGGTCGCTGCTGGTCCAGGTGCCGCCAGGAGTGGCATTGCTAAGGGTAGTATTGAGTCCTGTGCAAACAGAAGCTGTACCTGTAATAGCAGATACTCCTGCATTGACTGTAACTACTGTGATGCTGATGCAACCTGCGGCTATCTGGTAAGTGATATTGACAGTACCAGCATTGACACCAGTAACAACACCTGTAGTAGCACCCACTGTAGCACGAGAGGTATTGCTGCTGCTCCATGTACCAGTGCCAGAGCTATTGTAGAGGGTAGTGGTAGTGCCCATACATACTGTAGCAACGCCTGTGTTAGCACCCGGAGCTGCATTGACAGTAGCCATAGCTACGGCTGCACATCCTGCAGTATTGGAATAGCTGATGAGCGATGTGCCGCTAGTGATGCCTGATATCAAGCCTGAAGCTGAAATGCTGGCAACAGAAGCATCAGTGCTAGACCATGTGCCACCTGAAGTGCCTGAAAGTAATGTAGCTGTGCCACCGATACAGAGATTGAGCGAGCCACCATAAATAGGAGCTGGTACCGGACTAACTGTAGCTGTAACAGAACGAGTGCAACCAAGAGTAGAAGTGTAGTTGATGACCGTTAATGACACACCAGTGTGATTGATGGCATTAGCTGTTAGGACTCCAGTAGAAGGATGTACACTTGCCACTGCTGGGTTGGTGCTGGTCCAGGTACCACCTGAAGGAGTGCTGGTGAGTGTAGCAGTGTGAGACGGGCATAACAAAGAAGGAGCCGTTATAACAGATGGTAAAGGATTTACAGTAACCTCAGCTGTAACGAAGCACAATGGATTAGCTGAAGAACGATAAGTTATGGTGGCTGTACCTTCTGTCAAACCAGATACGAATCCGGCTCCAGAGACAGTAGCTACTGCAGGATTGCTAGAACCACTCCATACTCCACCACTGCTGGCTAGGTAGCTAGTTTGCCCTAAACAAACAATAGAGCTTCCGGTGATAGATGGTGGTGTGCCTACTGTTACGATAGCTGTTCTGATACAACCTATGCTAATAGTGTAACTAATGGTAGTAGTGCCTCCACCAACAGCTGTTAACAAACCACTTGATGCATCTATTGTTGCGTTGGCAGTATTGCTGCTGCTCCAAGTACCACCACTTGTAGCATTGGCCAGAGTGATGCTGCTACCTAAACATGGACTAGATACACCGGTGATTGCTGCTACTGCTGGATTGACAGTAAGCTGTGTAACAGAACTGCAACCTGCCAGATTAGTGTAAGAGATATTGACTGTGCCTAATGTGGTGCCGCCCGTAACTACGCCTGTGGTATATGCTACAGTAGCTCTAGCGGTGTTGCCGCTAGTCCAGGTACAGCCAGAAATGCTGCTACCTAAATCGAGCTGTGAGCCTGAGCAAATAATACCAGCGCCTGTGTATGCTACAGGTGATGTATTTACTGTTACTATAGCAGTAACATTGCCACCACTGCTAAACGAATAGGTAATAGTAGTAGTACCCGCATTGACGCCAGACACTATGCCTGTAATGCTTACTGTTGCAATTGTGCCATCGGCAGAGCTCCATGTTCCGCCTGGTGTTGCATTGGCAAGGGTAGTAGTAGCACCTTCGCATACTATACGTGTACCAGTAATAGGAGAAGTGGCTGGATTGACGGTAACTGCTACAGTAGATACGGCACTGCCGCAGCTATTAGATCTTGTATAACTTATAGTAGCTAATCCTGTAGCCACTCCGGTAACTACGCCTGTTGTGGCATGGACAGAGGCAGTGGAACCGCTAGCAGAAAGCCAAGTGCCGCCAGCAGGAGTAGCTGTAAGTGTGGTAGTAGATCCTGCTGATACTATAGCTGTACCAGAAATTACACCTGCAACCGGCAGTGGATTCACTGTCAATATACGGGCTACACCGGCACTACCGCAAATATTAGTGACATTGTAGCTGATAATAGTAGTACCTGCTGCTACACCTGTTACTGCACCAGTAGCAGGGTTGATTGTAGCGACGCCTGTGTTGGTGCTGCTCCATGTACCGCCAGTGGTAGTATTGGTAAGTGTGGTAGTTGCTGCGGCGCATACTGTAGTAGCACCAGAAATAGCTGCAAGTGAAGGAGCAGATATCACAGTAACGGGGTATGAAGCATAAGCTGTACCACAACTGTTGGTCATTCTGTAGCTGATGATGAAGCTGCCATTGGCCAAACCTGTAACTAAACCAGTAGAGGCATTAACTGATGCGCCAGCAGTGTAGCTGCTGCTCCAAGTGCCACCGGGAGCTGTACTAGTAAAAGTAGCTGACGTTGTTCTGCACAAAGGAGAGATACCTGATATAGTGCCTGCATTTGGTGAAGGTGATACAGTAACAACTCTGGTAGCTACCGCCGTGCCACAACTACTAGATTTTACATAACTAATTGTTGTAGTACCAGTGGTTAAACCAGTGAGAATGCCTGTACTGCCGATAGTGGCTACACCGGTGTTGCTACTACTCCATACTCCGCCAGTAGCAGTGTTGGTAAGAGTAATATTATTACCAGTACAAACTATTGATGGGCCTGATATTGCAGCTACAGTGGATGTAGGATTAACTGTAAGGACTTTGGTGGCAAAACAAGTAGCACCAGTGCGATAAGTAATGTTGCTAGTGCCTGCAGTTAGTGCATTGACAAGGCCTGAAAGCGTATTGATGGTGGCTACAGCAGTACTACTACTTTGCCAAGTGCCACCAGCTGTGGCAGATGTAAGTGTTGTAGACGTACCTGTGCAGACTGCTAATGTACCATTGATAGGCTTAACGATTGCATTAACTGTGACATTGGTATTTCTGAAACAAGTGTTAGCAGATATGTACCTGATACTAGTGACACCAGTAGCTACTCCTGTTACGATACCTACAGGGTTGACAGATGCTCCGGAAGGATTGCTGGAAACCCATGTGCCACCAAGAGGAGAGCCTGAAAGTGTAATGCTATTACCTGCACAAACTAAAGTAGGACCAGTAACATTAGGTGTTGCACCCACGGTTACTATTGCTGTGGCTCTGCAACCAGTAGGACTGGTATAAGAAATAGTAGAAGTACCAAGAGCTACACCAGTAGAGAAACCTGATGCATCGATGGTGAGTCTGGCAGGGGTGCTGCTAGACCATGTGCCGCCAGTAGGGGTGCTGCTGTGTAAAATAGTACGTCCAATACATGACTGTAATGAGCCTGTGATGGGGGTGGGGCCTGGGTTTACAGTAACAATAGATGTTCTAAAACACCCTGTTGGTAATGTATAGGAAATTGTAGCGGTACCAGCAGCAACACCTGTATATGTGCCTGTGGTAGAAGAAATGGTAGTGACAGATGTATTGCCGCTACTCCAAGTGCCTCCTGGAGGATCACAAAATAAGTTTGCAGAGCTAGAAGCGCAGACAGATGTTGGTCCTGATATTACTTTAGGTAATGGATTAGTTGTTACTACCGCAGTCTGGTAGCAATGAGCAGTTATAGAATAGGTAATTATTGATGTACCTGTGCCAATGCCTAAAACCACACCTGTAGAAGGGTTGATGCTGGCACGTGTAGGAAAACTGCTGCTCCAAGTACCGCCAGTTTCTGCAATGCTAAGTGTTATATTACTACCTTGACATACAGTAAAGGTACCTGTAATTGCAGCAGTAATACTTGGATTTATAGTAACTTCTGTAGTGGTATAGCAGCCAGTGGGTAAGGTATAAGTAATAGTAGCTGTGCCTAAAGATTCGCCATAGATAAGTCCGCTTGTAGGAGGTGTGGAAGCTATAAGATCATCGCTACTGCTCCAAGTGCCGCCTGGTGTAGCAGAACTGAGCAAAGATGTACTTGTTTTACAAATAGCAGCATTACCAGAAATGCTAGCGGGTAATGGATTAACTGTGAAAACAACTGTTTGGGCACAAGATGTTGAAGCAGTGTAAGTGATAGTAGTAGTACCCGCACTAATGCCTGTAACCATACCACTAGTGGCATCAACGCTAGCAATAGATGGTGTGCTACTGCTCCAGGTGCCACCTGTATGCGCTATACTAAGTGGTGTGGATGTGCCGATACATGTACTAGCAATGCCAGTGATAGCAGGTAGTCCGCCTGTATGCACGAGCTCTACAGCAGGTGTGGCTTGTGTATAGCTACTATTGTTGGTAGAAAGGAAGCAGCGATACTGAGTAGTAGTAGCTACACTAGCAGTGTATGTGCCAGCGGTAGCACCTGCAATGTTTGACCAAATACTGCCATCGGGTGATGACTGCCACTGAAAGAGCATAGCTGGACCGAAGATGTTAAGTGACAGATCGGAGGTGTAAGGTGTACAACCAGAACCTGTAGTAACGGTAGCTCTTGTTACCAAACCTTTCACTGGGTTATAGAGTTCACCCACAACTCTCATGTCTGCCAGCAGATTGTCGTCAGATCTGATGTAGAGATTATTATTGGCATAAAGTGTGCCTGTGCGCAAGAAGGCTCTATTGTACACTGATACTAACGTATTGATGTTGCTTGTACTGCCAGCACCAGTGTTAAAAGTAAGATCATTTAGTCTGTATGTGCCCGTACCACTGAAATCTACACCGCCTCTTGCTACTACTGTGCCTGTGTGGTCTGTATAGTTGCCATCGTTTCTAAACTGACCGGTACTTAATACCAGATTAGTGGCACCGGTAACCACCATGTTGCTGCCTGAGCCAATGTTGAGGGTAGTTTGTGCCCACAACAGTACCGAGCAGAACATGCTGAGTATTGTGATTAATATTTTTTTCATAAAAAGATTTTTTTTGGTTTTGATGAAGATGATTATTGCTGTTAGTGTTTGAAACACCTATTAGAAAAGGAATTGTAGTGTTTATTTACTACCCAATTTTCCTTTTTGCAATTCAGCTTCTATCATTTCCAGTCTGGTGAGGAATGTTTTGTTTTGCTCCGTTAGTTCTGCTTTCAGAACATTGTTTTGGTCGGTAACAGTTTTGTTTTCAGCTTTCAGCGCAGCTACTTCTTTTTGTAGTTCTTCGGTACGTTTTACCAAAGCTTGAATAGCTACAAAACTTACGCCTTCCATATCTGCCTGGCTAATGGTGGTATCATTGCCCACTGTACCATAGGTGTCCTTGCCGAAGGCTGCATAAAAATCCTGTGCCATAGGGCCATAGTGGCGGTGCTGTTTTGGGTCTTGACCTTTATAGTTCCAAGAGGTGAGTTTGAAGCCTGATATTTTGTTGAGGAAATCTTCGCCATTAACCGGAGCAAAGTTTTCTTTTTTGCGCACATCGCTTATTGTGCTCCAGCTGCTGCCACCAGGTGCCAGTTGCGTACCTACTGTGGCAGATGCATCGCTGTAAAGTTTGTAGCCACCCGCAAAACGCATCATCATTTGGTTGTTAGCATCGTTGAGGGTAGGACTGCCCACACTCGAATGATCGCCTAAAGCAAATGAACCTTCTTGACTATTGGTAGATACTTTAGAGCCTATTGCAACTGTATTGTTACCGGAAGCGAGACCACCGCCTATGGCTGTGGAGTAGTTACCGTTAGCAGTTGAATTGTCAGTGCCATCACCACCGAAAGCAAGTGAGTTGTTGCCGTTGGCTTGTCCACCACCTAAAGCTATTGAATAGTCTCCTATGGCATTAGAGTTGTATAATCCGTAATTGGTATATCCTATTG
>CAZRPA010000165.1:0-9115 GCA_964601855.1 uncultured Flavipsychrobacter sp.
CTTATGAAAATAATGATAGGGTTGCTCCCAGTCGACTCTGGTTCTGTGTTATACGAAGGGCGAGATATTACCCGTATGAATGAAACGGAACTTAAAGAACTGCGCAAACAAGTGGGAATGCTCTTTCAGGGTAGTGCCCTATTCGATAGTAAAACAGTAGAAGCAAATGTCATGTTCCCGCTAGATATGTTTACAAAACTATCTTACAGAGAAAAACTAAAAACCGTAAACGAAGTACTAGACCGGGTAAACCTCAAAGATGCCAACAAAAAATTTCCGGCAGAGATAAGTGGTGGTATGAAAAAACGGGTGGCATTGGCCAGGGCAATAGTCCAAAATCCAAAGTTTCTGTTTTGCGATGAGCCCAACTCTGGCCTCGACCCACAAACATCGCTGGTTATCGATAAATTAATCAAAGAGATTACTAACGAATACAAGATCACCACCGTCATTAATACACATGACATGAATACGGTGATGGAAAGCGGAGACTATATATTATACATGTATCAGGGCAACAAACAATGGGAGGGGTCTAACAAAGAAATTATATTTAGCAAAGACGAACGGTTGAATGCATTCATTTTCGCATCAGACTTCCTGTCAAAAGCTAAAGAAATGAGTATGTTAGAGGCCAATGCTCGCAAATAATTATTCGTTAGTTTTTGTTTTCTTGTTGCCTTCAAAGTTGCATTTTTTTAATTTTAGTCAGTTTTCTGTTACATTTATCTCAGCTAAAATCACATAATCAATAGTAGATGCACTTTAAAATTAACATGACGCTTGTAGCAATACTGGCCATTGTATTGTTTTTCAATATTCCGTTTTATAACCATTGGCTCAACACAAATCTGCTCAATCCGGCTATAAGCATACCCAGTACTTACAAAATACTGGATAAAGAACAGCGAATGGTTTCAAGGTTTGGATACTCCTATTCTGTTTACAAAGAAATGGTGGCTGTATTTAAAAAAGCAAAAATCAAAGACCCCATAGTACTACTGCCCCCCGATGCCTATCTAAAAGAAAGAAAAATTGTAGGTATGCTGGTGGTAGAGCCAGCCATATATTACTACTTCACTGGTAGCAAGGCAGTATGGTACGATAGTCCGGATGTACTGAAGGCCAACTGTGCCATGGTGCCAGGTAATGATGGGAAAATAACTGTAAGAAAAATAAACAACAGAGACGAGCTAAACGCCCTACTGGATATTTATAAAAAATACAAATTGGACTTATGAATTTTTTGGGGCTTATATTTTTACTTTTTGCTCAGTTTTTTGCAGGCAGGGGTGTCATACGTTTATTTGGGGTGTCATTAAAGCCTGTTGCACTTTTTTCGTTCTCTATGATATGCGGCGTGTTTGTGGTGTCTTTGGTGCCTTGTGTGCTACAGTTACTGCATATACCGCTTATAGCCAGCAATCTATATTATGCTATATCTGCTAGTAGTTTGTTGTTGTCTGTGCCACTGCTACTCAACATCAAAAACACTAAGCTGCCATCTATAGTTTTACCCAAGTTATATGAAATACCATTTTTACTGGTATTTCTGGCACTTGCTGTTACCAGTGTTTGGCGTTGTTTCTATTTTCCGCCCACCCCTCGCGATGTACTTACCGGCACAGAACTGATAGCAGAGTTTGCCGCCCGCGAAAAAACAATGATCAATTCGGTATTCAATATCGATCTCAGACTCAATTCTTCTGCCAACAATATCTTCAAGTCGCCATTTATCACAGCTTTACAGCTTGTTTACAAGCTGTTGGTGCATTCATTTGGGCAGTTGTGGCTCAGTGTTCTATTCTTGAGTTTTACAGTTTGGTTTTATTCCTTGTTACGAGATATAGTACATCCTTTATTAGCGGGTATGCTTATTCTTATCTACTTTGCCATACCGGATTTGTTTGCTTATTCTTATGTCTTACTATACGACTATGCCAACATGGTGTTTTTTGTAGGTGGCTATTATTTCCTTACACAGTACCTCTCACATTCCAATATCAGAATGTTGCTTTGGTCCTCATTTTTGTTTGGCGCATCGGTTTATATTAGGTCTGAAACACTGGTTATGGTAGTAATGATAGCCCCATTATTGGCTTTGTACCTATTCAAACAACGCATTAAAGTCACCCAAATTGCTTTGCACACAGTACTACTTGTGTCATTTTCATTGCTATTCAACTTTGTGCTCAGTTTCTTCATTCGCAAGTTCATACCAGTACCTTTCAATCTCGGCGAATTGATAAGCCATGACATTTTTAATGTGTCATTGTTCTTTGAGAAATTCACCAAAATTGCCACTGACACTATTTTCTCAGACAAGGGTAGGGATGTGTACGCTCACTTTTTCTACTTTTTTGTGTTCATTCTTATTGTAGATGTAATATGGCCTAGAAAATACAGTAAAGATGCCAGGTATGCATTGGTGGGTATTGGTGTGGTGTACCTGGGGTTGGCGCTGTTGTCTTTTTTGGTACCCAGTCACACAATATTCAACTCCGCCAAGCGTGGTCTGTTTAGGCTCATTCCACTTGTAGTATTGTATATGGCACACAGTGGCATATTGCAGGTGATATCAGATTACCTCAAGAAAAAAGAAATATCTGCATTGCTACCTTCAGCATCTAAGGTGCCTGCAGGGGCAAATACCCCCAAGCAAAATGTAAAGGCAGGTAAAAAATAAACCGTGTTAGTAGGCACAAAACGAAAGAGGCTGCAACCACAGGTTGCAGCCTCTTTCGAAAACAAAAAGAGAATGTTATTTGATATTGCACACCGCTTTGCCGCCCAGCGTATCGGTGTACCCTAGTTGAGCTCTTTCGCAAAAAGATTTGGCTGTATTCAAATCCATGTCCAAAGCAGACAAGTAGTTAGTGTCCAGAGTGGTAATAATGGTAGTGTCGGGTGGTATTATTATATAACTGACTCTTGTAACAAAGCACGTACATTTCCAGTCACCAAATGGGTTATCATCTCCCTTGTCGCAAGAGGTAAGTAAACTAGTACAACCTAGTACGGCAATGAGGAGAGCATACATTTTTTTCATGCGCTAATTGATTTTCGAGGTAAATATAAGGTTTATTTCAAAAAATAAAAACAAACGTTGATGAATGCTAGTGCGAAACGTACCATAAAAATTACTTAGCTTTGTCGAAATTTTTAAAAAACACTTATGAGTACAATGACGCGTTCGAAAATTGACTTTAAGTTGCCTTACAAAGTTAAGGACCTTAGCCTCGCTGAATGGGGGCGCAAAGAGATTAGGCTTGCAGAAGCAGAGATGCCAGGATTGATGGCTATTCGTGAGGAGTATGGTGCCCAAAAACCTTTAGCAGGTGCGCGTATAGCTGGTTGTTTGCACATGACAATACAAACTGCGGTTTTGATAGAAACCCTAGTTGCATTGGGTGCTGAAGTACGTTGGAGTTCATGTAACATCTTTTCTACACAAGATCATGCTGCTGCTGCTATAGCTGCAGCTGGTATAGGTGTTTTTGCGTGGAAAGGTCAGAGCCTTGAAGAAGCTGACTGGTGTATAGAGCAGACTTTATTCTTCGGTAGCGAAGATCGCCCACTCAACATGATATTGGATGATGGCGGTGACCTTACCAATATAGTATTGAACAACTATACTGAGCTGATACAGCACATAAAAGGACTTAGCGAAGAAACTACTACTGGCGTTCACCGCTTGTATGAGCGTATGGCTGCTGGCACATTGCCAATGCCTGCTATCAACGTTAACGATTCTGTTACCAAATCTAAATTTGATAACAAATACGGTTGTCAGGAAAGTCTGGTAGATGCAATCCGTCGCGCTACAGATGTAATGATGGCTGGTAAAGTAGCAGTAGTAGGTGGTTATGGTGATGTGGGTAAAGGTTCTGCGCTTTCATTGCGTGGTGCTGGTGCTCGTGTTATAGTTACCGAAATCGATCCTATCTGTGCACTACAGGCTGCAATGGATGGCTTTGAAGTGAAGAAAATGATAGACGCAGTAAAAGAAGCTGACATTATTGTTACTGCTTCTGGTTGCCGCGACCTTATCACAGAGTCACACTTCCGTGCTATGAAAGATAAAGCTATCGTTTGTAACATCGGTCACTTCGATATCGAAATCGATATGGCTTGGTTGAACGACAACTACGGTGATACTAAAGATACTATCAAACCACAGGTTGATCTTTATAGCATAGAAGGTAAAGAAGTAATCGTATTGGCTGAAGGTCGTCTGGTAAATCTAGGTTGTGCTACTGGTCACCCAAGTTTTGTAATGAGTAACTCATTCACAAACCAAACTTTGGCTCAGATAGAACTTTGGTTGAACCACAGCAACTACGAAAACAAAGTATATGTACTTCCAAAACACCTTGATGAAAAAGTTGCTCGTTTGCACCTTGCTAAAATAGGCGTAGTTCTGGAAGAATTGACTACTGAACAGTCTGATTATTTGGGTATACCTAAAGAAGGTCCATACAAGCCAGAAATGTACAGATATTAATCCTATACGATTTACATATCGCATTTAATAGAAAAGGACTCGCAATTGCGGGTCCTTTTTCGTGAATAGTTTCTTATTCAAAAGTATAAGCTAAATCTAGAATTGTATTTGATTAGTAGGTGTGGTGCAAAGGCCCAAAGTTAAAGCAAGAATATGCTTAAATCATGTTGTATGTTGTCGATGAAAAAGTTTGCTAGTTATTAGTTAGCCGTATTCATTAGTTCATTATTACCATTCCATCAATAACATATAATGTGCCTGCTTGGCCACCATTACGTATGTTTACATCATTGCCTCTTTGTTGCTGAAATACCCTTGCCGATGATGCTACTATATCTTTAATGTCGATGTAGGGGAGTTTATCTAAATCTCGTCTAGTGTATACTTCTTTTATTGGTAAAGACGACATAGGATAAATACTTGCAGGCATATTCATATAGTCTACTACACTCTCGCCTATATCTTTCACCGGAACACAGTCTATGATGTAATAGAAGAATCTCATTTCGGGTAATCCGGAGTGCGCATTTATTCTTTGGTCTGGTATTTTTATTTCCCTAGGTTTATGTGTTTTGTTAATCATACTTTGACCTTTTGCTTGTAAAAAAGTCAACAAGAAAATACACGATATAAATGTCAGGTACTTCATACAAATAAAAATAGGTCAACTTAAAGTTACCACTTTAAATTGACCTATCAGATAATTATAAACAAGTTTTTTTTAACTCCATTGCTTGGAGGCAAACATACTGCTTACCACTAGTTCCTTACTGCCCGGTGTATATTTGTAGAAACCTTCACCTGTTTTTGCGCCCAGGTAGCCAGCCTGTACCATGTTTACCAGTAGGGTAGCAGGTGCATATTTGGGGTTGCCTATGCCACCATGCAGCACCTGTAGTATAGAGAGGCAAGTATCTAGCCCTATAAAATCTGCCAATTGCAGCGGCCCCATTGGGTGCGCCATACCTAGCTTCATTATAGTATCTATTTCACCCACGCCAGCCACACCTTCTTGTAGTGCTATAATGGCTTCATTGATCATAGGCAGCAATATACGATTGGCCACAAAGCCAGGGTAATCGTTGGCCACGCAAGGCACTTTGCCCAGTTGCTCAGATAGCTTGTAGATGGTTTGGGTCACAGTTGCAGAGGTAGCATATCCGTTTATCACCTCTATTAGTTTCATCACCGGTACCGGATTCATAAAGTGCATACCTATAACGCTATCTGGGCGTTTGGTTACAGATGCTATACGTGTAATAGATATAGAAGAAGTATTGGAAGCCAGTATGCAACCCGTAGGGCACAAAGCATCTAGCTGGCGAAAAATATTCAGCTTCAGGTCTATGTTTTCGGTGGCTGCCTCTACTACCAGATGGGCATTTTTTACGGCTTCAGCCATATCTGTGTGGGTAGTGATGCGGGCCAATGCCTGTGTTTTGTCGTCTTCGGTCAGTGAGCCTTTAGCTACTTGGCGGTCCATGTTTTTAGATATAGTAGCTATTGCTTTGTCTAGTGCATCTTGTTTGATGTCCATCATGCTCACCGTAAATCCACTTTGTGCAAATACGTGGGATATACCATTACCCATGGTGCCAGAGCCTACTACTGTAACGTTAGTTATCGATTGTTGCATATTCTGTTATATTAGATTTGGGATGGCAAGTTACGTATTGGCTGTCGTTTGCCCAAACAACTACAATGTATGATAGTATAAGTATGCTAGTGAAGAGGATAGTGAGCTGTTAGCGCAAAATGTCTTTGATATTTTTGCCTATGTTTTCGGCTATTTTGCTCATGGGGAGGTCATTAGAATCTGTGCCAAATGGGTCTTCTATTTCTTCGGCTATCATCTCTAGGCTTGCCAATACGTAAAATACCAATGCCACAATGGGTATCAGCAAATAATGCAGACTAAAAGACAGCCCAATGGGTAGTGTAATGGTGTACACAAAAATGAACTTTTTGATGAAGACACTATAAGAGTAGGGGATGGGTGTGTTTTTAATTCGCTCGCAGGCACCACATATATCTAGGAAAGATTGTAGCTCAGGGTTGATGGTTATAAGTTGATCGCCAGAAATAATACCTTCTTTATATAGCAAGTTGATTTTGGTAGCTATCAGCGATGCTATCTGGTTAGGTACATGTTTGGTGTTATCTATGTCCTTTATTTCAGGGTGTGGTTCTGAGTCCAGTTCAAACTGAACTGTTTGTCTCTGCAGGTGCTGCTGCAGCGCTACAGCAAACATAGGGATAATAGTTACGAAGAATTGTCTGTTTTTGGTGTCATTGCTGGGTAGCATCGCATTCATTTTCACAGCAAGGTTTCTGCTATTGTTCACCAGTGCACCCCACAGTTTGCGCCCTTCCCACCAGCGGTCATAGGCGGTATTGGTACGAAACACCAAGAGCATGGATATAACAAAGCCAAGCAGCGTCTGCAAAACACCAAAATGCCTGATAGGGCTACTCTCTGGAAAGTTGAAGTAGGTAGTCTCGAGATATACTATTGAGGCTGAGTAAACACATACTAATAGGATAGCAGGTAGTAATTGCCTAAGTGTATCGGCTTTTTTGAAGACGAATATGTTTACGATCCAGTCTTTGGTGTTGTAGTTGATCATTGTTGGCAACAAGATACGTAAAGAGCCGATATGGACTTAGCTATGATTATGAAATTTGATAAAGTGGTATTGGTATTATTCTAGTGTAATACACGAGTCATGGCATCCATGATTGCATTGACAATATGGAGCTTAAGTATCATACAGCTCACAAATGCACTTAGTTGGATATGATGGAGTAACCTAGGAAAAGTACAGCCCATTAAGTTATATTTTGGTCTACAGTTGTTTATCAATTGCCCGAGTTATTCAGAATGCGAATGTTTTCTTGTTCTATATAGCAGCCGCCCATCCAAAGCGTCATTGCAACTACTAGCAATAGCCAGCCTATTGCATGCATTATCTTCTTTCCTTTGGGTTTGAAGTGTAGCGAATAGATATGGAATAATAACCCTACAATGAATGCAAAACCACTACCGATGTAAGGGTAGGCAATAAATACATAGCCAAATGGCATCATAAATAATACCAACGCAATGGAAAGGATAATGCCTCCAATAAGCCAAAGCAACTTTTTGACTGCATTGCCAAAGAAGGGTGATAGTGCCAAAAATAAGGTTCCTATCAGCATCCCTCGGATTGCAAATTCAAATAAAGTTTGCTCTGATTCGTGATCCATGTTGCTATATAATTATCCTCCTCGCTGCAGTTTTTCGTTCACTTGTTCTTCAAATCGTTCAGCCTGTACCCAGAAGATTGCTGACACCAGCAGAAGCAGTAGTGCTATAATTCTGAGTAGCTTCCGTGTTCTGTTCTTTAAGAAAAGGGAGAACAAAAAGACAATAATACCCATCCCCATTGTGGCAAGGAAATACATAAATGGGTAGTTAATGTCAAACATGCAATTAAAGATATAGAATCACTACTAAATTCTTTATGCTATGACTTCCTTTTTGTGCATGGAATAGTGAACTGAGCTACTACTATTATTATTGTCAGCCGTTCAACCATACAATAAGACGTTGTAGCATGCGTTTTAGCATGTATGTATAAGTGGATTTCCTTTGTTAAGAAACTGGCGTTTCATCCATCCCCAGTAAAAAGGCTTCAAATAACGTTACTGTATTGTGCTCTCGGTCTGTGTGCCAATTTTTATACACTTCAGTTGTTCTGCACACCCGTTTGGTGTGCTACGGTTATCTGTATTGCTTTTGTAATTGCGGTAGCATTCATCCCATTTGTAGCATATAAGCCGCTATTGGCACTATTTTACTTTTTGCTAGGCGTAGGTGTTCCGGTTTATATTTATATAATAGCCTTTTTCTCTTACCCTTATCCGGGCGATGAGGTTTTGCCTAATGTGTTGCTGTATCTAATAGGCTTCGTGTGTTTCGGTATCAGTTTCCTTTCATTCATTCCGTTGTATCTATTGCACCATGTATATTGCTACTTTAAGGGTGCTGAGTTATTGTACAGACGCTATATTGTGGCAGGCATCATCTTACCACTATTGGTGCTGTCCGTTTATCTTTTTCAACTTTCTGGATATTGTCGCAAGTTACAAGCTATTGAAGCCGAGGTTACTACTACCAAAGACTATATGTTGCAGCTGCCGAAGGGCTATTTTACAGAAAGGTATTTAGGTTTGCTTTGGAAGTACCACACCCGCTTGTGTTACCTCTACGACGGGCAGCGGCCACCCCTTCATGATCCGTTTATGGTCGTTGGTTTATGGGTTTATCCATACCTTATAAACCACCAAAGTCGCTCTGGTAAAGGGTTTACATACAACTATGATATAGACACCAGCAAGAAGTATTATCAACTGCTGTTTCCTTTGATGCCCATGCGTGTCACCTGTCAATGCTCCTATGGTACAGTATTGCGAAATTATCCATAATCGCTGCTGTGGCTGCTTTCAGGGCGGTTTATCCATAATTTCAGAAATAGTTTCAAAATCATTTTGCTGAACCGAACTGAACACATATCTTTGCACTCCCAATCAGGAAACGGGGTGTTGCAAAGTTCTTTAAAAGCCCTGTGG
>CAZRPA010000166.1:0-9089 GCA_964601855.1 uncultured Flavipsychrobacter sp.
GGGGTCGAGCTCTACTTGTAGGAACTTGGCATTGCTACCCCAGTTGATGCCTGCAAATGTGCCTGTGAGGGGTGTACCCTGCCCTACATTTACGGAAAACATGCCATTGGCATCGGTAGTGATGTTATGTGTTTCGCGGTAGTGGATAGCACCTGTAGCAGTGCTGTCTAGGATAGAAAACCTAACTGAAATGGCTGTACTGGCAAGCACTGCACCACTACTGTTGCGTGCGGCTGCCTGATAGGGTATGCCTTGTGGATCCTGGGAACGAGCTGTACTGAAAATGAGTATAAAAGATAATAATGTAAATAATGTTTTCATGTGTAAGATGATGAATTATAGCTATGTGTATGTAAAATTTATTTTTTATAACGCGTGAAATTAATTTATTTATTTCATTAGCAAATACGTAAACATTAATAATATACTTGTGTTAGAAATTTTGATTTTATATCTGGCTATTGAGCGCCAAGCCCCGTACTGAACCGCCAGTAGAAGAGCGCGACGCAAAGCCCGCTGCTAGTAGTGCAAAGGCTGGCGACCTAAAAAAGAAGAAAAAATGGGTTATTTGTTGTTTAAGTTTGTATCTTACTGTGGTGTGTACTTTTTAACCTTTTGGTATGCAGTAGCTATAGTATTTTTGTGTGTCTATGAAGAAAATTTATCCATTAATTGTTGTGCTCATTACGCTATCGGTGGTGGGTATTCTGTTTATACAGATGTCGTGGATAAATAATGCTATAAAGCTGAAACATGAGGAGTTTCAGCGGTCGGTAGATAATACACTGAAGCAGTCGAAGGAGGCGATCTATAGTAGGTATCTGTACAAACACACTAATTATATACCTACTGAGGAGTCGAAGCGGTTTTACCTACGCAATCACTTTACGGTAGAGGGGTCGTTTGATAATCAGGAGGTGAATGACATCATACGTAAGGAGTTTAAGAATAATAATGTAAAGCAGGGGTTTGAGTACTGCATCACCAACATATACAAAAATAGCATATTGCAGTCGCCGGGCTTTAATATGGCCGACCAAGAGACGCCCTACCGGATAGAACTGGCTCCTGAGGACTCGTACCGGGCACGGGAAACGTTATTTATATCGATAAGGGAGGATAAAAACCTGATCATACGCGAGATGGGGTGGATGATAGCTGCATCGATAGTGTTTACTACTATTATAGTGCTGGCGTTTGCGGTGACGGTGCGTACGCTGTTTAACCAGAAAAAGCTATCGGAGATAAAGTCGGACTTTATCAATAATATGACGCATGAGCTGAAGACGCCACTGGCTACTATATCGCTGGCTATAGATGCGCTGACAAATGAAAAAGTGATACATGATGCTGATAAGATAAAGATATACAGCGGCATGATAAAGGAGGAAAACAAGCGGATGAATAAGCAGGTGGAAAAAATACTGCAAGCTGCCCGCCTGGAAAAAGAAGAGGTGAAACTGACGCTGCAACAACTGGATGCTCACCAGATAATAAGCAAGGTGGCTACTAATATGGCGCTGCAGATACAGGAGAAAAACGGTAGTATAGACCTGCACCTGGCCGCTAGCGACCCTATGATAGAGGCTGATGAGGTACACTTCTCGAACATCATATTTAACCTGCTGGACAATGCGATGAAATACTCGAGCGAGACGCCTAAGATACTGGTGGAGACGCTGAAACATGGCAATGGCATGTTTACGATAAAGATAAAGGACAATGGTATAGGTATGGACCGCGAAACTCAGGCGCGGATATTTGAGAAGTTTTACCGGGCGCATACGGGCAACATACACAATGTAAAGGGCTTTGGCCTGGGGCTGAGCTATGTGAAGGCGATAGTGGATGCGCATGAGGGCAGGATAAAAGTGGAAAGTGCCCCCGGAAAAGGAAGCACTTTCACTATAACACTACCAGCTACACGCTGATTTAGATAACTACACACAAACCTTTGATAACGGCACCAAGGCGTATGGCATCGTAGATGCGGGGTTCGTCGGCGCCTTGCTCCTTGACAGAGTGCTCGTGCGATGTGACACAACGCTCGCAACCATTGATGGCTGATACCACCAGGCTCATGAGCTCGAAGAGGTGCTTGCCCATAGCTACATTCATCATGAGGCTCATGCGCAGGCCGGCGGGCTGCTTGTTGTAAAACTCATTGTCGTGCATGTAATGCCTGAACCTATAGAATACGTTGTTGAGTGCTAGGAGCGATGCACAGCCGTGTGTTTCGGCAAGCTCGTCGGGGGTAGCACCTTCTTTGGTGGCTAGTGCCTCGAATGCTGTGATGAGGGTTTCGTTTTTCTCGTTGACAGCTACTGACAGTGCCAGTAGGTATGCTTCCTTGCGTGTGAGGCGACTGCTACCAAGCACAGATGATACATTGAGCTTGAGGTCGCGAATGTAGCGATTGTTGGCAGCGGCCAGGGTGAGCAAGCTGCTGCTGGTGTGGGTGGCAGGGATGCCGAGGTCTGTAAACAGATTTTGAAGTGTTTCGTTATTTATCATTGTTGTTAGTTTTTTGAAAATAGACTGACTAGTATTCAAAAAAAACGCCCCTGAATAAGGAGCGTTTTTGAGAATAGTTGTAGATACTATGCTTCCATAGCTGCTGTAAGTGTTTCTTCGCCTTTGTTCCAGTTGCATGGGCAAAGCTCGTCGGTCTGCAGGGCATCGAGTACACGTAGTACTTCAGATACATTGCGACCTACACTGAGGTCATTGATAGACACCCAACGAACGATACCTTCTGGATCGATGATGTAAGTGGCACGGTATGCTACTTTTTCGTCGGCAGAGAGGATACCCAGTTCTTCGGCAAGGCTTTTAGAAGTATCGGCTATCATAGGGAAGCGCAGATCGCGGAGATCTTTGTGCGCCAAACGCCAAGCATGGTGTACGTATTCGTTGTCGGTAGATGCGCCAAGCAATACTGTTTCACGGTCGGTAAAGTTGGAGTAGTTCTTATTGAACTCTGCTATTTCGGTAGGACAAACGAAAGTGAAGTCTTTGGGCCACCAAAACATAACTGCCCATTTGCCGTCTATGTCTTTGTTGCTTACTTCGCTAAACTCTTTACCTTTCTCGATAGAGACTACTGACTTTTTACTGAACTCTGGGAATTTCATTCCTACCGTTACAAAATTGTTTGCCATTTTCTTTTACTGTTTTTTTTGATTTTAGAAATTAGAATGCAAATATCGTTTATAACCTACAGTTTTGTATGATTGTAGTCATTCTGTTTGGCTATTAAAGAATAGGATAATTCAATCTTGGATTATGAACTTAGAGAGAAAGATTAGTTGAGCGACATACCGGGCAATGCTGTAGGCAATGTATTGTGAAAGAGTAAGGGATGACAAACGACATCTGTATAGAACGGATATAATGGAAAAGAAAGGACTATCTCGAACGCGTCTTGTTCGGTTTCGGTATTAATGACACACCATATAAAACTGCGGCTCTGCGATACACTGTATGACAATAGACTACCGGCAGCAAACAACTTGTTGATATGCGCCCTGTGTGCTGGTATGGTAGCCATCATAGCGTCTGTAACTATGGGCAGTTCGAGCTGGAAGAAAAATGCTGCCAAAGTGCGTAGTTTTTGTAGTTGTAAATAATAAAGGATGCAGCAATGCTGCATCCTTTAAGTAGTAATATAGACAAAGAACATAGCAACTACTAACGAAGTAGTGTGACGTTACCTTTTTTGTTTATTTGCTTGCCACTGGTGCAGAATCCGTCAGCAACCCAAACGTACACACCTTCTTGTGCCAGCACCCCATTAAACAGACCATCCCATTTCTGAGTAGGATCGGTGGTTTCGAATACTAACTGACCAAAACGGTTGTAGATGCGGAAGTAATTGAGCTTGGCAATAGAAGAATTGAGAATACCAAAACGGTTGCTGCCTGGGTAAGGACTGGTGGCTACAAATGCATTGGGCACGTTGAAGTCGCCACAACTTACCCTGACGGTCATGGTATCTCGGCTCACGCACTGGAAACCTGCCCCCTGATAAGTGACCGTAAGATTGTAGGAGAAGTCGAAAGGTGGATTGACATAAGGGTTGGGCACTGTGCTGTCGCTCATGTACTGATAAGGCTCCCAACGGTAGGTATAATCGCCCATGGTAGTGTAAGGACCACCAATGATAGATGTAGCACCATCATTGATATATCTGTCTGGGCCAGCATCTGCTTTTACTTTCAGTACCGTAATGCGCAATGCAGTGTCTACTATGCAGCCAAACGGATAATACAATGTGTAGCGGTATGTGGTAGAATAGTCGGGGTAAACACGTACCGAATCAAAAAACACGTTGGTAGTATCTATGTTGTGCCCTGCGCTCCAACGGATAGAATCGGCAAGGGTGGATACTGTATATATCTTTAGGGTATCGCCCTTGCAGATAGTAGTATCGTTGTTGCGGTAAAGTGTAGGAGGAGGCAATACTGTGATATCGTGACAGTCGACCTGCATGGTGGGTAAACCTTCATCTTTGATGAAGTATACATTGTATACACCTGGTGCATCGTACTTGTAAGTAGGTGGTGCTACCTCTGTAAATGAAGGTATAGATGAGTTAGTGCATTCATTGAATGTAAGCTTAGTAAGCGAACTATCCTGACCGTTGGTGATAAATGCATAAACGGTATCATGATCGCGGAGGAAATTAGAGATTCCCGTAGGGAAGTTCATACCGCCTACTACGCTGTAGCTGATACCAGTGTAAGGACCTACCGCTGCAGGTGTGCGCACCTCAACCAGCTGACTGGTAGTGCTATCTGTGATATAGAGGTGCAGATAATTACAATCGCGAGTGATGGACACAGAAGAAGGACGAAGGATACGGAACAAGAAATCGCCGAGATTAGTACCTACTGGTGTAGCGGGGTCGAGCGTGGTACCGAGGTCTACACGAGCGAGTGTATTGTTACCAAAGTTGGAGATGAACAAATGCCAGTTACCCGCATCATATATAGCAGCAAGATCGGATGGGAAGTTGAGTGCGCCATCGGGATTGCCGTAGTTTTTGGCGAGTGGTGTAGTGGAAGGATTGAACGCAAAATCGAGCTGAACGAGCTGACTGCTGTTGTAGTTGACTACATAACCCAACCATCTGTTGTCAGCATCTTGAGTAACAAATAAACCCTTGGGGTGATTGAGCAGATTGCCAGGATTACCGAAGTTAGCGATATTAGGTTCGGGGTTGTTGAGGTGACGACCAAAATCTATACGAGCAAGCTCTGAAGTAGCTGCCTGAAAACCACCTGCTACATACAAAAACCACTTGTGAGAAAAGGTATCTCTGAGCATGTATAACGTAGTAGGATTCTCTGGCAGTACCGTTTTCAGGTTTCCGAAGTTGGTAACAGAAGGAACATTGTTAAGGCTGTTGCCATAGTTGAGGCGCAGCAATTCGGTAGTATTGGCGTTGATAACAAAGCCATAATAAGTGCCACTATCATTGGCAATTTCCATACCCGTAGGTATGCTGAAGTTGAAATTATCGCCCATATTAGAGCCTACAGGAGCATTGAACATATAGCCCGAGCAGAAGCCCCAATAGTAAGAAGCTGCATTGAATACATTGCTGGTGAGGGTAACCGGCTGATTTACACAGACCGTATCCGGTCCATTAAACAAAGTTTGTGCAAATAGAGTTTTCACCTGCGATACCAACAATATCGCTATGAGAAGCAAGCATTTTTTCATAAGCCGGTCAATATATAATCGTAATATTCCGCTAATATAAGGAATTAACAGAAAAGTTCACGGGCAAAGGTGTATATTTATTTCCGCAAATCAAAATTAATACATGACACTACAGCTTAAACTTACCTCTAAGTTCATTAAAAAAACCGCATTAATCGTCTCGTTATTTTCTACAACAGTTGCAATAGCCAAGGAAGGAATGTGGCTGCCTCCTACCCTTAAAAACCACGAAAGGGACATGAAGGCTGCCGGGTTGCAAATAGCTATCGATGAAATATACAATAATAATGGCACTGGATTGAATAATGCCATAGTACTGTTTGGGAAGGGGTGCACGGGCGAAATAATATCGCCAAAGGGGCTGGTACTTACTAATCACCACTGTGGGTATGGCAGCGCACAAGCCCTGAGTAGCCCCGAAAAAGATTATTTTGCGAATGGATATTGGGCTAAAAACCTACAGGAGGAACTACCCTGCAAGGGACTTACAGTGACGTTTATAAGAAAAATAGAAAACGTAACCGACCGCATACTTGCTGGTATCGACGATACCCTAAGCGATGCCGTAAGGGATACTATCGTAAAACAAAGAATAGCACAGGCTGAAAAAGAGATAGCTGCTGCTACTGGTATGGACGCACTGATAAAACCGTACTTCAAAGGCAATCAGTACTGGGTGGCGATATCTGAGACCTACAGAGACATAAGATTTGTAGGTTTTCCGCCCAATAGTATAGGAGCGTTTGGGGGTGATGAGGAAAACTGGATGTGGCCCAGACATACGGGCGATTTTAGTATTTTCAGGGTATATGCTGGGGCAGATAATAAACCTGCCGACTACAATGTCGCCAACAAACCCTATGAAGCACCCAAGTATTTCAACATCAATATATCGGGATATAAAGAAGGTGACTTTACGATGGTGTATGGTTTTCCGGGTACTACCAATCAGTATATATCTTCGTATGCGCTGAAACATGTGTATGAAATAGCCGACCCTATAAGCATAGAAGCACGCACCCGCAGGCTAGATGTATGGACTAAATACATGAGCGGTGACAGAGACATATTTATAAAATACACCTCGAAAAGGGCTGGTGTGGCCAATGGCTGGAAAAAATGGCAGGGCGAAGTAACCGGCCTTAAACTGAATAACGCCACTGGTAAAAAAGAAACCTACGAAAAACAGTTTCAGACATGGGCAAATAATGACAAAAGCCTACCCTATGCCAGCACCCTGCTGCCCAAAATGAAAGTAGCTGCAGAAGCTGCCGATAATGTAGTGTATGACGATATGTATATACGCGAGGCTGTGCTGGGTATAGAACTGATAGGGCAAGGAGCTGTAATAGAAAAAATGCTTGGTTGTATGCGTGCGGGCATCAATGGTGGTGCACTGACCGATACACTGAAAAAAATGGCTGCTGCTCAGAGTGGCTTCTACAAAAACTACGATGCCGCTACGGATAAAGATGTGTTCAAAACACTGATGACCCTATACTTCAGCAAATGTGCTAAAAGCATGCCTGCCTACTACGAACAGACTTACAAACAACACAACCAAGACATCAGTGCATGGGGTAATGATATATACCTGAAATCGATGCTGACTAGCCAGGAAAAGCTGAGCCAATGGGCAGAAAAAGCAACTGCTACGGACAGTATACTGATACAAAATGACCCAGCCTATATGCTGTATGATGCAATAATGAAGCTGCGTAAAGAAAAAATAATGCCCTCGCTAACGAGCTACAACAACACGATGCGATATCTGGAAAGGCTGTACATGAAGGCACAAATGACCTATGACAAAAAGAGAGACTTTTACCCCGATGCCAACCTGACACTGAGACTGACCTATGGCCAGGTAAAGGGACTGGACCCAGACGGACCAGCTACCTACTCTTACATGACTACGCTGAGCGATGTGGTGGCACACGACAATCCTAACTCTGACATATTCAGAGTGCCGGCAAAACTGAAAGAGCTGCACAGCAAAAAAGACTATGGCAGATGGGGTGTGAAGGGTGTAATGCCAGTGGCGTTTGTGGCAAGTAACCATACATCGGGTGGCAACTCGGGCAGCCCTGTGCTGAATGCTAAGGGTGAACTGATAGGCACCAACTTTGACAGGGCTTATGAAGGTACTATGAGCGATTATTACTTTGACCCTAACCGTTGTAGGAACATATCTGTGGACATACGCTACACGCTGTTTGTGATAGAAAAATTTGGGGGTGCTGGCTGGCTGATAGATGAAATGAGCATCAAAAAATAATACACTGCTACGTAACAATTGTACAGGTAGCAACATATAATATCATTGCCCGGCTCTTAGCATACAGGTGCCGGGCAATTGAGTAAAAGATAGAGACGCATGAAAACGATAACACACTTAATAACGATCATAGTACTATTGCTAGCCCCACTGGTGGGCTACAGTAAGGATGGCGATACATCGCCACTGGCGGCATACTCTGCCAAGTGGAATGACCCAAAGTACCGAGTGTGCAATACTGCCGAGAAGGTAGGCTACATGACCGAAAAAGAAAAGGAGCTGATATATGTGCTGAACCTGGCAAGAATGAACCCCAAACTGTTTAGCGAAACGGTATTGCCGAGAGCGCACGATATATCCTCGTTTATAGATACTAGCAATGAAGTGTACTACAAAACACTGGTGGCTACTATGAGCCAAATGACACCCCTAGGCATACTACAGCCCGACTCGCTGTGTATGGTAAGTGCTAGGTGCCATGCCACCACATCGGGCAAGGTGGGCTATGTGGGCCACGAAAGACGCAATGAAAAATGCCGCAAAAGCAAACACTACTATGGTGAGTGCTGCAACTACGGATCGGATGAGCCGCTGGAGATATTACTGCTGCTGCTAGAAGACCACGATGTGCCATCGCTGGGACATAGAAAAATATGCCTGGGCACCTACAATAAGATAGGTGTAGCTATAGCCCCACACACTGCCTATGGGCACAATGCAGTGATGGACTTTTATTGAGCAGGAATACTTAAGTGAGTTCATCGGGCTGCACCACTTCTGAGGCAGCATCGTCTTTGGGCGCCGATTTTTTATCGGCATAGTTGATAACTAAGGACATAGCACTGGCGAAAAGTAACATAAAACCAATCATCGCAGACCTCCGTTTTTAGAATAGTTGTGAGGGAAAAAGGTGTATCAATTTGTAGTGAAATAATCGTGCCAGAAATGGTCAACAATCATTAAAATTTCACCTCTTTACACTGTTACCTCACAACTATATCCAACTAAGCCAATATCAAGCCTTCGCATCATTACTCCCGCTGCACTCTATACCTTATTACTGTGCCCTGTGGGCTGTGTAGCT
>CAZRPA010000167.1:0-9055 GCA_964601855.1 uncultured Flavipsychrobacter sp.
AATAGTAGCCACTTCGGGGTCGTTGCTGCTCCATGTGCCACCTGTATAAACATGAAATAATGTAGTACTAGAGCCACTGCACAGGGTAAATGTACCTGTTATGGCTGGTGGGGTAGTACAGTTGGTAAGGAAGGTTGCATGTATAGTTTGTGGGCTCGTAGCGGTTAGTGTATAAGACGATACCGCACCTACGCTGCTGCCGTTTACTACTACATCAGCTATATGAAAACCAGCATTGGGTACTATAGTATATACCCTAGTTTCTCCCGAACATACATTCACAGTGCCTAACGGAGATATAGTGCCATTGGGTCCGGCCGATGATGTAAACAGGTAGCGTGGTAGCACAGTTACTGTAGTAGTAGCTGTGTTTTTACATCCGTTTATATCAGTGCCCGTTACAGTAAATGTGTGAGTACCCACAGGAACTTTATGAGAACCGCCATTAACCACCCCACCTGTCCAGATGTAAGTAGATGCTCCGGTTCCACTTAATACTATGGTCACTCCTTCGCATATAGTTACGCCACCTCCCGTAATTCCTACTGTGGGTGCCGGATTCACAGTGAGTGTTATAGTGGCGGTGTTGCTACATGTACCAGTATAGCCCGTTACTGTATATGTAGTAATGCCTACTGGTGGCACAAAGGGTACACCATCTGTTACTCCGCCAGTCCAGCTATAGCTGGTAGCTCCAGTACCGCTGAGTTTTGCTGTACGTCCTTCACAAAGTACAGTTGTTTCAGTCACTATACCTACAATAGGTAGTGGTTTTACAAAAACTACAGTCGTGGCTATACCTCCAGCAGTAGTATATTTGATATTTGTAGAGCCTGCCGTCATTCCCGATACCACACCTGTAGTAGCATCTATAGTGGCTACGCTAGTATTGCTGCTGCTCCATGTACCACAAGTAGTTACATTGGATAGGGTAGTAGTGTCGCCCACGCATATGGTAGTGATGCCTGTAATAGCGGCTGGTAGTGTATCTGCAGTGAATTTTACCAGAAAGGCATCTCCACCATCATCATAGGTTTCATCATATGATCCTGGTGTTGCAATGTTTGTATTACTTATTGTTAATCCAGATAAGTATACATTTCCACCGTCATTTATAGCAACAGAATGTCCTACATCTTCTCCACTTCCACCATAATACGTAGACCATTGGCGTATTCCAACATTGTTGAATTTAGTTATGTAGGCATCCTTGCCACCTCCATTTATAGTTTGATGTGCACATGATGTAGCAATATCTGATATGCTATTAGTTGATCCTGCAATCCAAACATCTCCTTTTGTGCTTACTGCTACTGAATTACAATCATCTAGCATGTTTCCGCCATAATATGTAGCCCATTCACGAACGCCTACAGTATTAAATTTCACCAAAAATGCATCAAGTACTCCTCCATTTGATGTTTGGTGTGTTCCTAGTGTAGAAATGTTCGAGGCACTTGAAGTGCTTCCAACTAACCAAGAGTTACCCAAATTATCTACAGCAACTGAATTTCCATATTCAGTTCCTTCACCGCCGTAGTACGTTCCCCATTTCCGTACACCACTATTGTCAAATTTCACCAAAAATGCCTCGTCGCCACTGTTTTTAATAAATTGATGAGTACCAGTCGTTGATATGTTATTTGAACTTTCTGTAGTTCCCGACAACCATACATTACTCATTTCATCAACCGCTACCGCATTTCCAGCTTCGTTTAAAGATCCTCCATAGAAAGTTCCCCACTGACGCACTCCAGAGCTGTTGAATTTCACTAAAAAAGCATCTGTATTTCCGCCTGTAGTTGTTTGGTGGGAGCCAGAAGATGAAATAAGATTAGAGCTAGAAGTTGTTCCTGCTAACCAGCTATTGCCAGAATTGTCAACAGCCACGGCATATCCATAGTCATTATAGTTACCTCCATAATATGTCGACCACTGTTTTACTCCTGAACTATTAAATTTTACCAAAAATGCATCATGTGTTCCATCTAAAGTTTGGTCGTGCGATTCTGCATTGGCAATGCCAGAAATACTAGTAGTAAAACCTGCCAACCATGAGTTGCCAGAACTATCTACAGCTACTGAGTATCCTAAGTCATATAGATTTCCTCCAAAATATGTAGCCCATTGTCTTATGCCATCATTATCAAATTTTACTAAGAATGCATCGTATACACCTAATAGTGTAACATCATGCGCACCAACAGTTGCAATATCTGATGCGCTTGTTGTGTATCCTGCTAGCCATACATTACCCATTTTATCCGCATCTACAGAATAACCCACTTCTGAACCACTGCCCCCATAATAAGTAGCCCATGCTACCATAGGGTCTATAGTCAGGTCGCCTTCATAAGCACCTGTTTCGTAGCGAAGTATATTGCCATTTAGCTTATAGCTACTGGTTATTTTTTGGCCATCTTGCTGATAAGTATATGGTGTTTGTTCAGTAATAGTTCCCATTGGGGTAGCTGCTGTCAATGCTCCTTTACTGTCTATTTGCAAGGAAGTAGCTCCGCTGTATTTTATTTTTATATCGCTCACTCTTCCACCTTTACGTACTACAAACTCATGTTTTAGAGTGCCCTTGTTTTCATTTGCAGATGATATGTATAACACCCAGTCTATATTAGGATACACTTCTTTATATGTTATCCTCTTATATGCACTCGCCTTTGCATCGGCATTGCCAGTAGTGTAGTGATACTCATAATACGCTTGCTGTTGTTCTGGTATCAATAAAGCATGTTTGTTGGCTCCCACCAGTTCCACATCCATTCTGTACATAGAGTACATCACCCCATTTGTGTCTGTTGGCAGTATCTTTTTTGACAGGTCACTGTTTGTTTTGCTAAACTGATAATGAATCGCACCATTACCCACAAACACATTTAGTCCATTGGCGGCAGCTATACTGTATTGTATATCCTGCCTAGGCTGCTGATACTGATCTTTTACTTGTCCTTTATTTTCTACAAACAAACAATTTTTGCTGTAGCTCACACCTTGTTTTGTAGCTATTTTCTGTTTCAATTCCTGCTCCAGTGCTCCCTTTTCTAGCTCAGTAGCTGGTTTGTTTTTGCTTTCTCTGTTGCCAGTTTTGGCAGTAGCAGTTACTACGCTTAGCATGTTCATCAGGAGTAGTACACACAATATGCTTTTTGTATATACTCTTGGGGTCAACTGATTTTTTGCTTGTATCATTTTATATGTATTGTGTTTGCAAATAGTTGGATATTTCTACAGCACACTTCACGCGCTCAGAAATTTGTCTAATGTGCAATATTCACAATACTGTTATTGGTTTGGCGGTCCGTTTTACCAACCCCCGTTTTCGTCACATGAAACGCCTTTTTCGGTTTACCAAAATGGTATCCTAATGTCTGTATGTCTTTTATGCTAGATGTATCTGTGGCAGGGGGATAGATACTGATAATTGTAAATTATCAGCAATAAATACAGTTACCGCAGTGGATGTTCAATTTCGATGATTTGGGGACGTCCTCAGTGGATGCAAATGGTTTATACCATACCAGTCTAAACCGTCCACTCCACTATACTATTCACAAGGTGCTGCTGGTAGGGCACTTGTATGCGTATGTAGTTATCGGTATAGCCTTCCATCATGCCGTTTTTGTCAGCATGTTCAAACAGTACTTTGCGGCTAGCTCCTCTTTGCTGCTCAGTAAAGTATTGTAGCTTTTGGTAAGACAGGTTACGCAACGTTTTGTTGCGCTCATTGCGTATATGCACCGGCACCACAGGTTTCATCTCTGCGGCTAGAGTGTTGGTGCGCTCAGAGTAGGTGAACACATGCAGGTAAGACACATCAATGCCATGCAGAAAATCGAAAGTTTCTCTGAATTCCACTTCGCCCTCTCCTGGGAAACCCACTATCACATCGGCACCTATACAGCAATGCGGCATCAGTTCTTTTATGCGAGCCACTCGCTCGGAATATAGCTCGCGCTTATAGCGGCGGCGCATTTGCCCCAGTATGGTATTACTACCACTCTGCAGCGGAATGTGAAAGTGTGGCATAAACCTGCGAGATGAAGCCACAAAACTGATCACCTCATCGCTCAGCAGATTAGGCTCTATCGACGATATCCTGAATCGCTCCACGCCCTCAGCGGCTTCTGTATCTATAGCCTGTATTAGTTCCAGAAAAGAGCTATCACGGGTTTTGCCCCCATCGGCACCCTTACCAAAGTCACCTAGATTAATGCCCGTAAGTACTACTTCTTTTACACCACTGTTTGCCAGCTCGGCTATATTGGCAAGCACACCCGCTATACTATCGCTTCGGCTATGACCACGTGCCAGCGGTATGGTGCAGAAACTACAATTATAGTCGCAGCCATCTTGCACCTTTAGGAAGGTACGTGTGCGGTCTGATACCGAAAATGAGCTATGAAAACCAGCCACCTCTTCTATATCGCAAGAGCATATCTTGGCACCATTACGGTCGGCAGGGCCTTGGGCTATATCGCGCAGGTGTGCTACTATATTAAATTTTTCGGCAGCTCCCAGCACTAGATCTACACCTTCTATGCTAGCTATTTCCTGTGGTTTCAGCTGGGCATAGCAGCCCGTTATCACCACCATAGCATCGGGTGCGCGGCGCTGTATGCGGCGCACCAGTTGCCGGCATTCCTTATCGGCATTGTCGGTTACAGAGCAGGTGTTGATCACATATACATCGGCAGCTTCATCAAAATCGCGTTTCTCAAACCCATCAGCCTCCAGCATGCGGCTCAGTGCCGATGTTTCGGAGTAGTTGAGCTTGCAACCCAATGTGTGAAATGCTACAGATTTGTTCATATAATAGTACAACCCTTAAGATTGGTCGGCAAAGTTACAGATAAAACTACTCATTACTGGCTGAAGAACCTCTTAAATTGGAACAACACCTTTAAGCAGCAAGTGGGGAAATACTACTAAAGTGTAATTGATAAGATGCACGGACACGATACTTTTGTATACCCTAAAAATTGTTGCAATATGAAAACATTCTCCTCCAAACTTGATTTTACAGCAATTATTGCACTTGCAGTTATGTCTCTGATGGCAATTTGGTTTTTGTACATGGGCTTTTCGCCTTATTTCGTTCACTATAGTCACATGTCCTACGGTGATTACCTCAAACTACAAAACGAACGTTTTCTGGTATATGTGCTGGTAATGCCAGTAGCTATCACTGTGATATTGTCTTATAGCTATTGGAATAGGGTGCGAATGATAGAGATAGCCGATGGCACACTTACTGTAGTGCGCAAACGTAAGCCCGCTACAATTCTGTTGTCAGATATCTCATCTGTAGTAGCAATACCTGCAAAAGAAATAAGATTCTCCACCTATCAGGGAAGTACAAGGAGAAGAAGCTTAGTAGGGTTTACTGGTAAATATTACAACAAAAACTTCGGTGAAATGCAATGGTACTGCACCAAAAGCAAAAACCATGTATTAGTTACCCTCAAAGACAACCGCAAAATAGCTTTTACCCCTGATGAACCTGATCGTTTTGTGAATGAGGTGAACCGCTATTTGTCATAAAATCTGATACTCATCATTTCACCAATTCATAAAATGCTGGGTCTATTTTAGCGCCTTTTTGTTTGGCGTCTTCTATGTCTTTTAGAGCTTGGGTTTTGTTGCCTGTACGTGCATGTGCTTGAGCCCTTAGGTAGTAGGGGTCTGCCATTTCAGGTTTCAGCAAGCACGCTCTGTCTAGGTCTTTTACTGCTTCGGCGGGTTTGTTTAACCTTAGGTATATACGGGCTCTGTTCATATAGGGTATGTAGGCATCTGGGTTTTGGTTAATGGCTTTTTGATACACTATGATTGCAGAGTCGGGCTTGCCTACTATGTCCAGAAAGTTGGCATAGTTGCTATAGCCCTCCGGAAAGTACTCCTTCAGCGATAGTGCCTTGCGAAATGCAGGCCCTGCCGAGTCAAACTGTTGTTTCATACTATACACCACTCCCAGACCCAAATAGGCACTTTCCAGATTGTCTTTTATAGCCAGTGCTTTCAGGTAGGTTGTTTTGGCTTCGTCTATTCTACCAGTACTGCGCTGATACTCGCCTATACACACCAGCGGACTAGTATAATCAGGTTTGCGCTGCACCGACTGCACAAAGTAGTAGTAAGCAGAGTCGCCATATCGCTGCCTGTCTTCAAGGGTTGTAGCACCTTCAAAGCGGGTATAATAATCTTGACCCAAGTAAAAATAAGCAATGGGCGATTCCGGATTATTCTTTATCGCAGAGTTCCACAAGCTTATAGAGTCATACCAGTCTTTATTTCGTGCTTGCGTCACTACACCAAATGCAAGACTTGCAGCTACGCATACACCCAGCACCACATTGGCCGATGGTCGTTTATTATCTACCATTTGCCCCACTATACCACCTATTATCAAAAACAAACCTGCATAAGGTATATAAGTATATCTGTCTGACATTACAGCGCCACCCACTGGCATAAACTGCAACAACAGCAGCAGATTGATAACAAAAAAACCTACCCCAAGTAGCACCAATCTGTTATTTCTGAAGTACTTCCATAACACAAACAGCATACCCACTACCGCTACCGGATACAGATAATAAGCCGCAGGCAATGAATCGCCCACCTTGGCAGGGTAGGGGTAGAAGTTAGTAAGACCCACAGGTACTATCAATTTCCACAGATACGTACACAACCCATAACAGCCTATAGCTAAACGCTCCAGTGCATTAAAACTCACATCCAGCGTACCTAATGCACCTATATCTTTTTGTGCATGTATAGATATCAACCCAAATGTCACCGATAAGGCAAACAATGGTAACTTTTCTATGAGTAATTGCAGGCTTAGTTTGCGGTTTTCGTAGTAGTCTATCAGTAGCAGCACCACTGGCAGCGTCACCCCCACCGACTTACACATCAGCGACAACGCAAACAATACAATAGCACTAGCATACCATATCATTTTTTTACCGCCTTCATTGCGTATATACCATATATGTGCTGTGCATGCCAGCATATAAAACATACCATACAGCAAATCTTTCCTGCCTGCTATCCACGTCACAGACTCCACACGCATAGGGTGCAGCGCAAACAGCAATCCAGCCACCAAAGCCGCCACCGAGCTACGAGTAAGCACCCTCACAAACCCAAATACAGTAGCCGTACACAGTATATGAAACAGCAAACTATGCACATGATACATATGCGGTTCCAGCCCATACTTGCCATATTCATACCAGTAGGTCAATATAGTTAGTGGGTGATAGTTACCCATTACCGTGCTCGATAGTTCAAATAATCTCTTCAGCCCCTCAGTACTACTGTCTTTTATCAGTGGGTTAGTAATTACATAGCCCAGATCATCCCAGTTAGTCATTTGGTTGTTCAGCGAGCCTGCATAAAATATATAAGTCACCAACGCTATTCCAGCCAGCATCAGCAAGTGAGCATACTTTTTCATAGCACTATTTTCGTTATTAGTAGTGCTATTAGGCTGCGGTTTTTGCTGTTGCGGGTTTGAAGCCACAGCAGCTTTAGGTTTGGGTGGAGTGTTTTGTTTCTTTGCCATGCCTCGGGTGCGTATGTAAATGCGAAACTAAGGAACGTTGACATAATAAAGTGCACAATGTTGCGCAGCTATTTTTCTTTTTTTCAAGACAGAAAAACTGAGAATATTCAGCAATATTTAAAGGTTTTATGTTGCAGAAAAAATGGAAAAGAGCAAGTAAATTTTTGTACTTTATTATGTCATCGTTCCTAAAGTGTAATGCTGAAATTGAGTAATTTATATGATTGCCATTGAGGTACATCCCTTGCCATCTCTAAAAATCTACCCGATAATAAAATATAGGCAGAAAGCCCAGTTGGTATTGAGTGTAAAAAGGGTAGGCCACACCCTGTGCTGCTAGGTCGGCACTGTAGGTCAATGCAAGTATATTTTTAGTGTTGGTTACATTCACCAGGTCCAACGCTATTTCGTGTGTCAGTCGTTTAGAGTTTAGTCTGATGCCCAGCTTCAGGTCGGTTCTAAAGTAAGACTCAAAGCGCAGTGTATTGCGCTCATTGTCTATCACCACCATATCGCCCAGCGCGTTAGATGCCGTAGTATCTACTGGCGAATATAGTTTACCACCTATCACCGTAGCCTTTATGCCGCTTGTAAAGGTGCTATATTTACCTATCTTCTTTTCATAACCCACCAGCACATTGGCAGCATATTGTGTGTTATAGTCAGTGTTTCTATACACACCATCATTACCCGCTGCCTTCGAGTCGAAAGCTGATGCGGTAAACAGCACATAGTAGCCCCTGCTGTAGGTTTTTTCTAGTGTCAGCTCCAGCCCATAGTTATAGCCCGTACCTGTGTTTTGCAGCGTATCGGGGAAGTTGCGTGAGAAAGTAGAACCCTGATTAAGCCCTGAGTACGACGAACCCACTCGCACCTCTACTGGCACATTGTACAGGTACTGTCCATAGCCCTCTACTCTTAGTCTCACTCCTTGCCCCAGTGGTCGCTCATAGCCCGTTACCAGGTGGTGACTTCTTGTAAAGCCCAGATTATAATTCTGCAGCGATCCCTTAGGGTCTTGTGGCAGTTGTGCATAGTACTGATACAGCGGTTGCATTTGGCTGTGTAGTCCGTAGCCAGCAGTCAGGGTACCTGCCGTGCCCATACTATAGCGCATAGCCACACGTGGCTCCAGTGCCGCACTGCCATTGTGGGTCAGGTACTGTGCATGTAGCCCTCCGGTCAGGGTCATAGCCTCAGTGGGGCGCAGCTTGTATTGTATATATGCTTGTGCCAGATTGGTACCGCCCGTGTAGTCCGACCGTACTTGCCAGTCTTGCCTGCTGGTAGGAAACTGCCTGCTACTGTCATCAAAGTTTACATGGTAATATTTATTCACCACCCCAAATTTCAGCGTCTGCCTTGCCGATATCTTTTTATTCACAAACCAGTGTGCCACCGTAGATAGGGTAGTGAAGTCATACCCCAATACTCGTTTCATAGAATCTACCGCAAATGTCGCACTCCTGA
>CAZRPA010000168.1:0-9054 GCA_964601855.1 uncultured Flavipsychrobacter sp.
ATGGACATAGCAATCATAGGAAACACAGATATAGCTGCATTTTATGCCAGCCAATTTGCACAACAAGGTCACAATATCTATATGGCATGCTGCGAAAAAAACAATGTTATAGTTCGCAATATACCAGACCCAAACAACCGCATTTCATACACCTCTATATCAGATGCCGCAAATAATGCCGATTTCATCATTATAGCTACAGTACCTATAGAAGTAAGAGAGGCGTCCTACTGGCTTGGCGATGTAAGAAAAAAAGTAATAATTGATGTTACTGCCAATGTCTTTGCGCAAGATATAGATCAAGTAAAAACTGTTTGTGCCATTAAAGCTATCACTGGCTCACCACACGTCATTAAGATTTTCCACACTGGTGGTTACGAAAGCATACTAAAGCCATTATTTAATGGCGCTAAAGTAGACTTACTACTCCTGAGCGACAGCAAAAAAGCAAAGGAAATAACTAAAATAATGGCAACAGAAATAGGCATGAAATATTTCTACGATTTTGGTGGTAGTGACAATATTCCTTTGTTCAATGAAATAACTAAATGCTGGCGCAAGCTAAAGCTACAAAACGAAAAAAGAGATGTAGTAGCTACATCTCTTAATATTAAAGTCAAGAAAGAAAATTAATAAACTTCAAGTCTTATATAAGCCGCACTCTCAGAAATACTAGGTTGCATTTCGTGAAAACTAGCTGTAAATAGAAACTTACTTCATTTTCACCTGAGCAGATTTCAGTATCCTATACTCACCGCCATTAGTACTATTCACAAAACCTATCACTCTACAGTTATTAGCATTCAATATCCCCTGAGGCTTGTATTTAAAGTTACGCACTATTACCCGTCCTGCTTCTTTTGTAGATAAAGTCGCTAATACTGGATCTCCAAATGGTGCACCAGTTATCATGCCTCTGAACACATTGGTGAAATTATAGGTTTCATTGAAACCAGGATGAACTGGGTCATTAAATGGATACTCCTGCACATCTATGATATCATCCTCTACCAATACTAGTGATAAATTGTGCGTAAAAGCTACCGGACTCGTGTACACAATAGTTGCTCTTATACTGGCCTCACCTGCCACAGAGTCATAAGTACTTTCAATTTTCAAATTAATAGAATCATTTACAGCTAGTCTAGTGTCTATAATGGTACTCCAAACGCCTCGTTCTATTTTTATACTTCCATTATTTGCAATACGGTCTATACCACCCAATGGGAGTATATTTACCCCTCCATAAATATCATTGGCTATAAGTGTAGCCTGTGGATGCCTGAAGTCGTATTTAGCGTCGTGAGGCGGCTTAGATTGAAGCGGACCAGTGATGTACAAACCAATAACATTGATCCTACCGGGATGATCTTTCTGAATCTCCTTCAGTACTTCATGTGCAGCCGGACAATTGGTACAACTAGCACCCGTATATTCCTCTACTAATACTGTATGTGGTTCACTAGCTGGCACTGGCGATACTACAAAAGTGGTATCTACAGTTATTGGCGTACCAAAATTGATTACAGGGGGTTTCTCCTCACAACCTGTGAGCACCAGAATAGCACATAACAATGCCAGAATAATCTGTTTCATATCTACAACAATATTTAACGAATATACGACCTAAGTAAGAGAAAATAAAAAAAAGTGGCAGAAATCAACCAATAGTAACTGGTGCAGAAGCAATTGCGTAATAACTACTGTTCAGTTCTATATTCGCTGTTTCAGCAGCTTCAATAGGCACAAAAGAAGATAAAGCTTCACCTTTACCTTTTTTCACTGCGGTAGTATGTTCAAAATGTGCAGATGGCAAACCGTCCTTGGTAGCTACTGTCCAGCCATCATCCCATGTAAACACTTCTTTTTTACCCAAGTTGATCATTGGCTCAATGGCTATAACCATGCCTTCTTTCAGTCTTTTACCATCTCCCCTCCTACCATAATTTGGCACCTGTGGGTCTTCATGCAAGTCTCTACCTATTCCATGCCCTACTAGCTCACGAACCACACCGTAAGGATGTACTTTTGAAGTGAAATGTTCTATGGCGTAAGACACATCACCTACCCTATTATTGTCACAGGCTTGTTCTACACCCTTAAAAACTGATTCTTTAGTAATTTTCAGCAACTGTAACACTTCAGGTTTCACATCACCTATAGCGAATGTATACGCTGAATCACCGTGATATCCATTTTTGTAAAAACCACAATCGACTGTGATTATATCACCATCTTTCAGCTCATACTTACTAGGAAAACCATGTACAACAATATCATTGACTGAAATACAAACTGAGGCAGGAAAGCCATTATAACCCTTAAATGACGGTATACCACCATTATCTCTGATAAATTGCTCAGCAACTTTATCTATCTCTAATGTAGTAAGACCGGGCCTTAAAAGTTTTGCCACCTCGGTTAAGGTGGCAGAAACCATTAGAGCACTTTTACGAATAATTTCAATTTCTTCTTTGCTCCTTATATATATCATGTATGCGTTAAAATCAGTTGTTAAAAAGCCAACAAAATGACTCAAAATTTCTAAACAGAAGCACGAGTAGTAGGTGTAGCTGGAGCTGTGCGACCAGTGATACGACCAGTTTTCATCAAACCATCATAGTGATTCATCAACAAGTAACTTTCCACCTGCTGTAGTGTATCCAATATAACACCAACACCTATCAACATAGACGTACCACCGAAGAACGTAGCAAAACCGCTAGTAACACCTAGCAAAGAAGCAATACCTGGCATTATACCTGCAATGGCAAGGAAAAACGCACCTGGCAATGTAATACGATCCATGATAGTAGCGATGTAATTGGCCGTATCTTCACCAGGTTTAACGCCAGGTATGAAGCTATTATTACGCTTCAGATTGTCAGCCATTTCAGTTGGGTTGAAAATAAGTGCAGTGTAGAAATACGTAAATGCGATTACCATTATAGCATACACCAAATTGTACCACAAAGAAGTATTGTTTGACAAAGCTTGAATAAACCCTGCTGCATTTTCATTGGTAGTAAACCCTGTAAATATTGTAGGTATAAACATCATAGCCTGTGCAAATATGATAGGCATAACACCAGCTGAATTAACTTTCAATGGTATAAAATCACGAGATCCACCACTTACGTCTTTCGCTGCAGTAGCACTACCTATTATACGACGAGCATAGTTAAGTGGTATTTTACGTACACCTTGTGTCAAAAGAATAAGACCAATAATCACTGCAATAAACACAGCTATCTCTATTAGGAACACAAGTAGTCCACCGCCACCACCTTTGTTGCTGGCTACTAACTCTTGAATGATAGACTGAGGAAAACGCGCTAAGATACCAACCATGATTATTAATGAAGTACCATTACCAATACCACGATCAGTAATTTTCTCACCTAACCACATCACAAACAAAGTACCAGCAGTTAGCACTACAACAGTAGACAACCAGAACATAAATGCACTGTACTCAGGTGCTAGCGAGTTGATAAACTGAGGTGAACGAAGATAAGCTACATATGCACTTGCCTGAAAAGCTGTTACAATAACTGTAAGGTATCGAGTGTATGAGTTAATTTTCCTACGACCACTGTCCTCTTTCTGCATTTTTGCTACCTGTGGTATAACAATTCCAGCAAGCTGCATAAAGATAGATGCAGAGATATAAGGCATTACACCCAACGCAAAAATAGATGCACGACTAAATGCACCACCTGCAAACATGTTGAGGATACCCAATATACCACCAGGTCCTTCATTGTCTACAAGTTTAGAAGGGTCTATTCCGGGCAATGCAATGTAGCAACCTACACGATAAACAAGTACAAGCACTATTGTATATACAATGCGCTTGCGCAACTCATCGATGCTCCAGATATTTTTCAGTTTGTCAATAAATTTCTTCACAGTAACTGTTGTTAATCAAAAATGAAATGCGAATAAACAATAAAAGACGCATTTAACCAAAAAATGCGTCTTTTATCTTAGAGAATTTCTATAGTACCACCAGCTGCTGCTATAGCTTCTTTAGCTTTTGCACTTGCTGCGTTCACTTTAAATAGAATATTAGTTTTGATTTCTCCAGTACCAAGTATCTTAACTAGATCTGTACGATTAATTAGACCATTGATATAAAGAATGTCAGGAGTAAATTCAGGAAGGTTATATTTCTCAACCAAGAAATCTATCTGACCAAGGTTGAACACTTTATACTCAACACGGAATGGATTAATGAACCCACGCTTAGGCATACGACGCTGAATTGGCATCTGACCACCTTCATGACCTCTTTTAGACTGATAACCAGTACGAGCTTGCTGACCCTTGTTACCTTTTGTTGCAGTACCACCGTGACCACTACCTTCACCACGACCGATACGTTTTCCTTTCTTTACTGAGCCTTCTGCAGGCTTCAAATTGTGCAGTTGCATAATTTACAATTTTTAAACTTGCGCGGAATGTATAACCGCTCGCAAATCAATTAGAAAATAATTATTTTACCTCTTCTACTTTCACAAGGTGATGTACAGCCTGAACCATACCCAATATCTGTGGAGTAGCTTCTACTTCTACTGAACGGTTCAGTTTACGTAGACCTAGTGCTACAAGTGTACGCTTTTGACGTTCCATACGGTCAATGCCGCTTTTCACCTGTGTAATTCTTATCTTAGACATAACAATAAATAATTCAGATATTTCAAAATAAAGAACCCTGTTAGGGGTTCTATTTTATTAAAGTATACAATAAAGCAGTTAATACCACTATACCAGTAACTATCCGTTAAATACTTTCTTCAAGCTGATGTTACGCTGACGCGCCACCTGTACAGGCTCACGAAGCATACCCAATGCAGCGAAAGTAGCTTTAACCACATTGTGCGGATTAGCTGAACCTAATGATTTAGAAAGAACATCAGTAATACCAGCTGACTCAAGTACAGCACGCATACTACCTCCTGCTATCACACCAGTACCATGTGCAGCTGGTTTTATCAACACTTTTGCAGCACCTTCTTTGGCAAACTGCTCGTGTGGAATAGTACCATGCATTACTGGAACCTTGATGAGATTTTTCTTAGCATCATCAATACCTTTAGTAATTGCTTCCTGTACTTCTTTTGCCTTACCAAGGCCATGACCTACAACACCATTGCCGTTACCTACAACTACAAGAGCAGAGAAACTGAACGCACGGCCTCCTTTAGTAGTTTTCACCACACGGTTAATAGCTACTACTTTTTCCTGAAGGTCAAGATCGCTACCTTTTACGCGATTTAATTGTGTTTTCATACTATTATTATTAGCTGATGTGAAATCTGCCTCTAAAGCAGCACACATAATTTTAGTTATTCAGATACTTATTGACCTATTCAGCCGTTAAGCGGTAAAAATTAAAAGTAAAAAGCAAAAAACAATTCTCAGTTAGAACTTCAAGCCACCTTCACGTGCACCATCAGCTACTGCTTTTACACGACCATGATACAAATAACCACCACGATCAAATATGCAGGCTGTAACACCTAATGCTAATGCTTTTTGAGCTAATGACTTACCAACAACCGATGATTTTTCTACTTTGTTACCAGTGATTGCTGCTATATCTTTCTCACGAGAGCTAGCTGCTGCAATTGTAGTACCAGTTGCATCATCTATAAGCTGTGCGTAAATATCGCTATTGCTACGAAATACAGATAATCTTGGTTTTTGTGCAGTACCGGTTACCCGAGCACGAATGCGCCAACGGAGTTTCTGACGACGTATTACTTTTTGATCCTGTGCCATTGTATTTTGTTTTTGTTACGGGCTCACCATTGCTGGTGGCTACCGGATATTTCGCCCCTTCGTGTTACCTATTGAGCAATATTGTGAGATTAAAATTTCAATTAAACTATTCAGTATGCAAACAAGCGGGTTACTATTTACCAGCAGATTTACCAGCTTTACGGCGAACGATTTCATCGCTGTAACGAACACCCTTACCTTTGTACGGCTCAGGCTTACGCAAGCTACGAAGCTTAGAAGCTATCTGACCTACCAACTGTTTGTCGTTAGACTCAAGAGTTATCGTTGGGTTTTTACCTTTTTCAGCAGTTGCAGAAGCTACTACTTCTTTCGGCAATTCGAATATAATGTTATGCGAAAAACCAAGAGCCAAATCAATCTGCTGACCTGTTACAGCGGCACGATAACCCACACCCACAAGTTCCAGTGTCCTTTTGAAACCATCTGTAACACCAACAATCATGTTAGCTATCAAAGAACGGTAAAGACCATGCAATGCACGATGACGAATTTGATCAGTAGGACGTTCTACAAAAACTTGATCACCCTCTACTCTGATTTTGATATCACGGTCGATATTCTGACGCAATTCACCCTTTGGACCTTTTACTACAACCTCATTGGCTGGAGTTACTGTCAATGTTACACCTTTTGCAAGGGTAATAACTTTTTTACCTATACGAGACATAAAATAATTTTATCGTTTTATAAATAGTAAGAAGCTGTTTTCAGTCACCGTATAGAGAACTTTATATTGTCAGCTACTTATGTTTAGGTCTTATGCAGACCATATAATTTAGAATATATTGCACATTACTTCACCACCTACATTCTGAGTACGAGCTTCTTTGTCAGTCATTACACCCTTAGATGTAGACACGATAGCTATACCAAGACCATTCTGTACCCTACGAATTTCTGATGGCTTTGCATACTGACGTAGACCTGGTCTGCTGATACGCTCCAAAGATTTGATAGCTGGTTCTTTAGTTTGTACATCGTACTTCAATGCAATTTTAATCAAACCTTGCTTATTGTCATCTTCAAACTTGTACTTAAGAATATAACCTTTTTCATAAAGTATTTCAGTAAGACGCTTCTTCACATTCGACGCTGGTATTTCTACTATACGATGACGTGCCATTTGAGCGTTACGGATACGGGTTAAGAAGTCTGCTATTGGATCTGTTACCATTTTTTTATAAAAGTTGATTGTAAATAAAAATTGTTACGAGTATCAGCAACGGTGTTTCGTTACTGACTTTGAAACATTAGCCCAATTAACACCAGGCTCGTACTTACCAGCTCGCTTTACGCACTCCAGGTATCTTGCCATCAAGCGCCATATCACGGAACACGTTACGACAAACACCAAAATAACGCATATAACCACGTGGACGACCAGAAAGCTGACAGCGGTTTCTCAAACGTACAGCTGACGAGTTTTTAGGAAGTTTATCAAGAGCGTCGAGATTACCGGCTGCTTTAAGTGCTGCACGCTTAGCTGCATATTTAGCTACAAGATGTTCGCGTTTGCGCTGGCGGGCCTTTACTGATTCTTTTGCCATATCTATATTTAGTTTTCCCTTACTAATTTTAGCAGATCAGGGATATATTTTGTAATTAAAATGATTGCTTATTTACCTGTTTTTTCCATATTGGTAAACGGCATACCCATCTCTTTTAGCAACTCATAAGCCTCTTCGTTAGTTTTGGCAGTAGTTACAAAAGTAAGATCCATACCAGTGATACGTGTTATCTTATCAATGTTGATCTCAGGATAGATGATCTGCTCAGTGATACCCATAGTATAGTTACCACGGCCATCAAATGATTTCTCACTGATACCTTTAAAGTCACGTACACGTGGAAGAGATACAGAAACCAAACGATCTAAAAACTCATACATTTTCACACTACGCAACGTTACACGACAACCAATAGGCATGTTTTTACGAAGCTTAAAGTTTGAAATGTCCTTTTTAGACATCGTAGGTATTGCTTTCTGACCAGATATGATAGTCATTTCGTTAACCGCCTCATCAATCAACTTCTTGTCTGATGTAGAACCTTTAACGCCCTGATTAAGGCAAATCTTTACCAAACGGGGACATTCCATCACCGATTTGTACCCAAATTTTTTCATAAGTGCGGGTGCCACTTCATCCCTATACTTCTTTTGTAAGCGCGGGCTATATGCTGTAGTAGTTGCCATTATTTGATTACCTCCCCTGATTTTTTAGACACACGAACAAAACCTGTTTCTGTACGCTCGCGCTTTACACGTGCCGGAGCCTTAGCCTTAGCATCCCACAACATCACATTAGAGATGCTCATGAGTGCTTCTTCTTTCACTATTCCACCCTGTGGATTTTGTGCATTAGGCTTCAGATGCTTCGTTACCATGTTTACACCCTCTACAAGGATTTTTCCTTTGCTAGGTGAAACAGATAGCACAATGCGTGGTTGAGTGCGATTTTTATCGTCACCGGCAATAACCACTACGCTGTCGCCTTTCTTAATGTTGAACTTTGGTTTGAATCTCTTGTTCACTGTTTAAAAATTTAAGTCATACTGTGCCGATTCTCCAACCGGGCTGCAAAAGTACAACAATTTTACAATACTTCCGGTGCAAGGGAAACAATTTTCATGTATCCTTTATCACGTAATTCGCGGGCTACCGGGCCGAAAATACGGGTTCCGCGTGGGTCGTCGGAGTTGTTAAGCAAGACAACAGCATTATCATCAAAGTTGATATATGAGCCATCTTTGCGGCGTAACTTACTTTTGGTGCGAACGATAACCGCTTTCGAAACGGTACCTTTCTTCATGCCACCACCAGGTAAGGCATCCTTAACAGTCACAACGATTTTGTCGCCGATACCTGCATAGTCTTGACCCGAATTACCCAACACACGTATGCAAAGTACTTCTTTAGCACCGCTGTTATCGGCTACATTGAGCCGGGATTCTTGTTGTATCATCTTAAAAGGTTACTTAGCTTTTTCAATAATTTCTACCAGGCGCCAGCGTTTTGTCTTACTTAACGGGCGGGTTTCCATAATCCTTACAACATCACCAATACCGGCAGTGTTCTGCTCATCATGAGCATGGAAACTGGATGATTTTTTAAGAAACTTACCATAAATGGGGTGTTTCACTTTGCGTTCTACAATAACAGTGATGGATTTCATCATCTTATTACTGCTAACAACCCCTATACGGGTTTTCCTGCTTTTTCTTTCGGTCGTCATAATTGACAATATA
>CAZRPA010000169.1:0-9051 GCA_964601855.1 uncultured Flavipsychrobacter sp.
ATAAGTAGCATAAATAACGCCAATACTTACCCGTCATAAAGTAGGGCTTGTATAACCAGAGATAGTGACCAATAACAGTAGTAGTAAGTGCACTAATGGTGATAGGAATATAAAACAAATGATGAATATAGTCTTGCTGAGACCAGCTACCAGCTGATAACAGCACAGGCAACAGCATAAAGGATGTAAGAGAAAATGTAATAATGAAAAAGTGCCTTAAAGTAGTATTACTAATCCCGTCAAGGATAGTGTGATCTTTGTATGGGTTGTGGGTAGGAGCTGTGATTTTGTTGCCGTCATCACTGCTTAGTTTTGTCCGTAGCTGTTCAGAAAGGGTATCAATGAGGGTCAGTGTTTTGTGTGCCTGCTCTTGTAATGCAATGGCATAGATTGTGTTCAATGCATTGAAGAGAAAGTGTGTATCTAATTTGCTTTTCAGCAACAGTGCGGCAGTTTTTCGTTTGTTGTATTCTATATCTCTGTTTAAGATTATTGACCTTTTTATGTTTTCTATACAGGCATATAATGCTGCAAAAGGCAAATAAAATATTATCATAGCTATGAAAACATCCTGTAGCAGAACAGATTTGTACTTAAATGATAGGTAAGAAGAGTTGTAGATAATAAAGGGTAAAAGAATAGATAAAATGGCAACTATTAACAATAGGAATAACCAGAAAAAATAATGCACATATCTGCCCTTTGCAAAGTAGCGCAACACTAACCAACGATAATGTAGCATACCCAAACAAACTGCAAATGCAATATCTACAAGAACTTGGGTTATGAATTTTTCAGACAGAATATTCTGTACATGACTTGTACCTACCCACGTCAAGAACATAGCTAGTATGTAAATATTAGCTATGGTAAACGTCCAGAAAAAGAAGTGCCTGACGGCTGTGGGTAGCTGGCTTAGGTAGCGGAGCATGATAACTTTTTTATCAAAAAAACTGCAATAAGACTATATCTGCAACAATATGTGATGAAGTACTAGAAAAGAGTGATGAAAACGACAGGCGTAATCGAACATACCTCACCTACACTCATCAGTCGTATATTTGACACCCGGTAGCGTTGTTGCCCAATATATGCCTATGTCACAAACCAATACTTTTGTAGTAGATACCGATAATGTCTTTTTTCAGAAGGCGGTGGCTTTTGTGACTGATACTGATGAAAACCTGTTTTTGACTGGTAGGGCAGGTACGGGCAAAACTACTTTTCTGAAGTATATACGGCAGCATTGCGGCAAACAAATAGCAGTAGTAGCACCCACTGGTGTGGCAGCTATGAATGCAGGTGGAGAGACTATTCACTCATTTTTGCAACTGCCACTGGGCCCATTTGTGCCGGGCAATGCGGGTGGATTTGGGAAGAAGGCTGATGGTACGCAGGACAAGCACTCTCTGATAGCCAACCTTCGGCTGAAAGAGCCCAAAATAAACTTGCTGCGAAGGCTAGAGTTGCTGATAATAGATGAGGTGAGCATGGTGCGTGCCGATGTGCTGGATGCTATAGACTTGGTATTGCGTCATGTGCGTCGCAATCACTATCAGCCCTTTGGTGGTGTGCAGGTAGTATTTATAGGCGACCCTTTTCAGTTGCCACCAGTGGTGCGAGAGGAAGAGTGGGAAATACTGGGTGGCTTTTATAAAGGACCTTACTTTTTTCACTCCCAGGTATTAGTGCATCACCCACCGGTGTATATAGAGCTTAAAAAGATATACCGACAAAAAGATCAGGCATTTATAGACATACTGAATAGGGTAAGAAATGGCGATGTAAAAACCGCCGATATAAGCCTACTAAATGACAGATACAACCCCGAACCACCCCAAGAACCGGGCTATATAATACTGTGTACCCACAACCACATAGCCGATGAAATAAACCAGCGCGAATTGGCACAAATAGAAGGGGTGCTACACAAGTTTGAAGCAACCATAACTGGTGAAGTAAATGAAAAGAGCATACCCGGTGAGCGAGTGCTGCAACTGAAAAAGGGAGCACAGGTGATGTTTATAAAAAATGACCTGCAAACACCCAGACGCTTCTACAACGGCAAAATAGGCACTGTAGCAGACATAAACGCTGGAGGGATATGGGTGAGTTTTGCAGGTAGTACGGATAAGGTAGAGGTGCCAATGGATGCTTGGCGAAATGTGAAGTACACACTGAATAAACACACCAATAATGTAGATGAAGAGGAGACAGGTAGCTTCAGCCAATATCCGCTGCGGCTGGCTTGGGCTGTGACGGTGCATAAAAGTCAGGGGCTGACGCTAGAGAAAGCTGTTGTGGATCTCAATAGGTCGTTTGCGCCGGGGCAGGTGTATGTGGCGCTGAGTAGGTGCACATCGCTAGAGGGCATAGTGCTGCGTAGCAAGCTAATGCAAAGCAATGTGATGGTGGATAGGCGAGTAACAGAGTTCTCGGAGTATGAAAGCGAAGAAGATGAACTGGAAGCTGTGCTGGAAGAAGGCGCACTGAAGGCAAAAGCAGCGAGGATGCAAAAAACATTTGCGCTAGATGATCTGGTGGCACAAACCAAACAAATGCTGCCAGAGCTGCTGAAAAGAAAAACAGGACCTAAAACAGAAAACCTGGAGCTGCAAGATAAGTTGCTGCGCACACTGGAAAAAGCCAATGCTCATGCCGAAACCTTTGGTGCACAGATGCGCGAACTGATACTGAGCAGGGATACACCTATGCTGCTAGAACGGCAGCGTGCTGCAGTGAAGTACTTTACCACTCAGGTAATATCGCCTTGTGTGCATTGGATAGATGCCCACTTTACAGTGCTAGATAAACACCCCAAAGTGGCCAAACAAAACAAGCTCTGGACGGAAATGAAAACAGCACTAGTGGTGAAACGCAGGCAGCTGCAAAATGTGGTGCTGGTGGCGGCTACTAGTGTGGAGGAGAAGGGGGAGTGAGGGGGCGGTCACGGCAAAGCTATAGGTAGGCGACAGCAAAACACAAAAACCCACCCACCTAACCCATAGCTACATTACCTTTGTGGGGTAAAAAACACAACATGAAAGTAGCCGTAGTAGGTGCCACTGGTCTGGTGGGTAGCACCATTATAAAAATACTGGAAGAAAGGAATTTCCCTGTTACAGAACTGATACCGGTAGCCTCTGATAAGTCGGTGGGTAAGGTGGTACTATATAAGGGCAAGGAATATCCGGTGGTATCGGCGGCTACTGCTATAGCTATGCGCCCAGCGCTGGCGTTGTTTTCGGCGGGTGGTAGCACTTCGCTGGAGCTGGCACCGCAGTTTGCGGCAGTGGGCTGTAGGGTGGTGGATAACTCATCGGCATGGAGAATGAAGGAAGACATAAAACTAGTGGTGCCAGAGGTAAACGGTCATGTACTTACCGAAAACGACTATATAATAGCCAACCCCAACTGCTCTACCATACAAATGGTGATGGTGCTGATGCCCCTGCACAAAAAATATGGCATAAAACGTGTGGTAGTAAGCACCTATCAGAGTGTGAGCGGCACCGGGCAAAACGCTGTGGCAGAACTTATGAACCAACGGAATGGTAGTAAGGAGCATAAAGTGTATCCGCATAGGATAGACCTCAATGTGCTGCCACATATAGATGTGTTTCTGGAGAATGGCTATACTAAGGAAGAAATGAAAATGGCGCAGGAAACCTGCAAAATAATGGGCGATGACAGCATAAAGGTATCTGCTACTACCGTGCGTGTGCCAGTAGTGGGCGGGCACAGCGAGAGCGTGAATGTGGAGCTGATACATGACTTTGAAGAAAGTGATGTGAAGGAGCTACTGTCTAACCAGTCGGGGGTAGTGGTGGTGGATAACCCTGCTATGAATGGCTACCCTATGCCCATAGATGCAGAAGGTAAGGATGAAGTGTTTGTGGGCAGGATACGTAGAGACCATACCCAAGCTAACACCCTGAATTGCTGGATAGTAGCCGACAATCTACGCAAAGGGGCAGCTACCAATGCCGTGCAGATAGCTAAAGTACTGCACAATAACGGCTGGATATAGTGTAACTTCATTAGTGAACAACCTTAATAGAACTGCAATGCCACATATAGCCATTATAGCCGCCAGTGTACGTACCGGAAGGTATAGCCAGCGAGTAGCCACTTATCTGAAACAGTATATAGTAGATCATGAACAGGGCAGTGCTGAGATACTGGACCTAAAGGTGTATAACTTTCCGGTGTTTGATGAGCGGCTGAGACTACAAGAGGCACCACTGCCTGAGGCTGTTGCCTTTGCAGAAAAGATAAAAGCGGCAGATGGGGTGATAATAGTGACACCAGAGTACAATGGTGGCTACCCTGCCAGCCTGAAAAATGTGGTTGACCTGATGTATGATGAGTGGCACCGCAAACCTGTAGCCATAGCTACAGTATCGGATGGGGCTTTTGGGGGTACACAGGTTATAACATCATTACAGTTTACCCTCTGGAAGATGAAAGCTTGGACTGTGCCCGCCATGCTGCCAGTGCCCAACATCAGCAAACAGATAGATGAACATGGTGTGCCAGCCGACAAGGTCGCAATGGACAAACGAACAGCAGGATTTGTGAAAGAACTGCTATGGTGCATCACTGCTAACGACCGAATGAAGGAATAGATTATTGACCATAAATAAACAGCCCCGGGATATGAAATTCCGGGGCTGTTTATTTCTATGCTTTGAACTGTTAGTGCTTGAAGTGCCTGAGCTGGGTCATTACCATAGCCATGTTGTTGGCCTTGCAGTAGGTGATGCTGTCTGCATCGCGCACTGAGCCGCCGGGCTGTATTACGGCATTAATACCTGCATCGTGTGCCATACGGACACAATCATCAAATGGGAAAAAGGCGTCAGAAGCTAGTACTGCACCTTGTGTAGCGAAGCCCGATTGTTTAGCCTTGTCTAGCGCATGACGTAGGGCATCTATACGGCTGGTTTGTCCGCAACCCTTGCCTATTAGTTGGCGGTCTTTTACTATTGCTATTGCATTTGATTTCAGGTGTTTGCACACGATGTTTGCAAACAACAAATCTGTATGCTCAGCCTCGGTGCAGTTACGGGCACCTGCTTCTGTCCACTCAGTAAAGTTTGTGTTATCTGCTGCTTGTACCAGCACGCCATTCAGTATGCGCTTGTACTCGCGCACCGGGAAGAAAGATTGTTTTTGCTGAAGAAGGATGCGGTTTTTCTTGGTTTTGAGTATGGTCAGTGCATCATCGTCATAAGAAGGTGCAATGAGTATCTCGAAGAACAACTCACTGATTTTTCCGGCTACCGATGCATTGATGGTTTGGTTGGTGATGAGTACTCCACCAAAGGCGCTTTCGGGGTCGCCAGCAAGAGCAGCATCCCAGGCAGCAGATACATTGCTGCGAGTGGCTATGCCACACACATTGGTGTGCTTGATGACAGCAAATGTAGGCTCTGCAAATTCTGATATTATCTGGCAGGCAGCATCTACATCTACCAGGTTGTTGTAAGATAGTTCTTTGCCATTTAGCTTGGTGAAGAGTTCATCGAGGTTGCCATAGAAGGCAGCTTGCTGATGAGGGTTTTCGCCGTAGCGCAGGTGCTGTTTGTTGCCGTGCGATAACTGAAACCCTGTAGCATCGGCACCACTATTGAAGTAATCGGAAATAGCTACATCATAGTGTGCACACTCGGCAAAGGCTGCTGCTGCGAAGGAGCGTCTGTCGGCTATAGTAGTATTGCCATTGTCTTTATCCAGCAACTGCAGTAGGTTGTTGTACTGATTGCGTGATGCCACAATACACACATCCTTATAGTTTTTGCCAGCAGCACGTATCAGCGATACGCCACCTATGTCTATTTTCTCAATGATTGTTTTTTCGTCGGTGGTTTGTTTCAGTGTTTCTTCAAACGGATAAAGGTCTACAATCACAAGGTCGAGCAGGGGAATGCCAAATTCTTGAGTCTGGCTGATATCTTCTGGCAAATCGCGACGGGCAAGGATGCCACCAAATACGCGTGGGTGTAGTGTCTTTACTCTGCCACCCAGTATAGATGGATAACCAGTAACACTTTCTACAGCAGTGCAGGGGATGCCTAGCTGCTCTATAAAAGACTGAGTGCCACCAGTAGAGTAAATGGTAACGCCCTGCTCATGTAGCTTGCGTACTATGGGCTCCAGACCATCTTTGTAAAAAACCGAAATAAGCGCAGATTGTATTTTGCGATCCATTGAATTGTAAATTGTTTTTATGTAATAATGTGGGGCAAAGATACCGAGTGCAGGGGCAAATGCCAAGAAGCTAAATAATATGGATTCATCAGAGTGACTGCATAGACAATAAAAAGGGAGGCAACTAGCAATAAAGTATAGTGAAAAGAGGGTAAATTGCATACCCGATTTGCTTATAATTGAAATTGCCCTTATATTGTACCTTTATTTAAATAAGTTGTTACTTATGAAACGTGTCATCAGTCTTGCCGTGCTACTTGGAGCTACTCTTGGTTTTTATTCTTGCAAAAAGACTATCAACTGCGAAACCCCTGTCATACGTAAGGTTTTATTCTTCAGTCCGTTAACAAGCATGAAGGTGCCAGATACCTCTGCTGTGGTCAATAAGTTCAGAAAAGGCAGTGATTTTGGTCAATTGTCAGAGACTTTTCCTGCTATAAAGCTGGTAAAGGTGGGTGTGACAGATAAGAGTATGGAGATACCTATGAAGGGAGAAGAAACATATGACTATGACTGGCAGATAACACTGAAACCATCGAACAGGGTATATTACATTTCTAAAATTTCGCACGAAAGCGCTACATCTAAGACACATTACTGCACCAACACTGTTACCTACAAGCTGAATGACTCGCTGGTAACAGTGCCAGGCAATCCTTACTCAACAGTGCCTTATTATCCATCCGACATACAGATTCAGTATTTCGATTAATTAGTGGAGGCTGCCAAAGGGCTATATATAGCAACAATAGAGATTGCACATAATGAGATAGAAAGCAGGAACTATAGTTTGTCTACATTTGCGGCTTTTACTACGACTTTATGCAAGTTTACTTAGACTTACTGAAACACATACTGGACAATGGAGCGCAGAAAACTGACCGTACCGGAACGGGTACTATCAGTTGTTTTGGGTATCAGATGAGGTTTGACCTGAAGGAAGGGTTCCCGATGGTGACTACTAAAAAACTGCATCTTAAATCAATAATACACGAGTTGTTGTGGTTTCTGAAGGGGGATACCAACATTGGGTATCTGACTGAAAATGGTGTGCGTATATGGGACGAGTGGGCTGATGAAAACGGTAATCTGGGACCAGTGTATGGCCACCAGTGGCGTAGCTGGACGGGGGCAGATGGCAAAACCTATGACCAGATAAAGGATGTGCTGCACCAGATAAAAACCAACCCAGATAGCAGAAGAATGATAGTGAATGCCTGGAATGTGGCAGACCTGCCAGCTATGAAGCTGAGTCCGTGTCATGCATTGTTTCAGTTTTATGTAGTGGATGGTAAGCTGTCTTGTCAGTTATACCAGCGCAGTGGAGATGTTTTTTTGGGGGTGCCCTTTAATATAGCTTCATATGCACTACTGACGATGATGATGGCGCAGGTGTGTGGCTTGCAGCCAGGCGAGTTTATACACACCTTTGGGGATGTGCACCTGTATAATAACCATATAGAGCAGGCTAAGTTGCAACTAAGCAGAACACCTTACCCACTGCCAATAATGAAAATAAACCCAGAGGTGAAGGATTTATTTGAGTTCAGGTATGAAGATTTTGTGCTGGAAAATTACACCAGTCATCCTGCCATAAAAGCACCAGTAGCAGTGTAGCGTCTTTTGAGATTAATTGTAACCTACTGGAACAGTGCCAGATAGCAAGAACAAACAAGCTATAATTGTAAAGTGTGTGATATTATAAAAACTATTTGCAACATTGTTTTTTAGTTCTGAATAATAACGATATTTTTGCACCAAACTTAAATACATAGCAATGAAAAAACAATTTCTTCTTATGGCGAGTGCGGCTTTTTTGCTTGCATCTTGCGGCGGTGAGACTAAAACAGAAGATGCAGGTCAGTCACAGGCTCAGATAGATTCTGCAGTAAATGCACAGGTTGCAGAGCGCGAAGCAGAAATGGCTCGTAAAAACGATTCTACCCTGAAAGCAATGGAAGCAGAAAAAGCTGCTGCTGATTCGGCTGCTGCTGCTGCAGAAGCTGCATCTAAAAAATCATCTGGTGGCAAAAAAACCACTAAAACGCCAAAAGCAGAGCCAGCATCACCAGCTCCTCCGCCACCACCGCCACCACCAACTGTAGGTAATGGCAAACCAAAAATTACAAACCAAGATCAATCTAAGCCAGCTGATGGTTCTACGATAGGTAACGGTAAGCCAAAAATCAAATAAGATTTCAGACAAAAAATAATAGCGAAAGCCCCGATAAAATATTGTCGGGGCTTTCGCTATTTAGTATTTCACTTTTATAAAAAATACAGATAAACAATGGAAATAAAAAAGCCGATGCAAATAGTGCATCGGCTTTTTTAAAGAATGAAGAAACTAAAATTACTTAGTACCTGTAAATACGCAAGAATTAGAAGTAGCACCGTTAGTTAGAGTATAACGAACTGTAAGTGTGTTAGTTACTAGTCTGCCAGTACCATTGAACGTAGCACCACCCTGAGAACCGCTGAAAGAGAAAGAATCAACAGCAACCATGCTACAAGTAGCAGTGATGTTATCGTTGTAAAGGTTAGTCATAGTCAATTTGATAGCATCTGAGTTAGCGCTCAAAGTCATTGTGTAACTGTCAGTACCAACTGTGCATATTTCATTACCAGTATAAACGCCAACGAATTTATCTCTTGATTTTGTTTCGCAATTTGTACCGTCATAACCAGTAGGGCAAGTACATTTACCTTCACTACAAGTTCCGCCGTTCTGGCAAACTACATCTTTACACTCGTCTTTGTTGCAAGATGTGTACACTACTGCGCCAAATGCGCTGATTGTCAGGAATGCGCTTAAAGCGATTTGTTTAAATGATTTCA
>CAZRPA010000170.1:0-8998 GCA_964601855.1 uncultured Flavipsychrobacter sp.
AATGCGGGAGAGTAGGTAGCTGCCATATTCATTTAAAATGCCTCGATGAAAATCGAGGCATTTTTGCGTTTAGGGCTGTCTCTACAATTCTTTTTGAAAATCACCCCTTTTTATAAGTTTATATTCATTACTTTAGATACCTGAAAACAACCAATCATGAACCATCAGATACAGAACTTACAACCCCAGGCACTTTGGGCACATTTCGCAGCACTCAATGCAGTGCCCCGCCCCTCCAAAAAAGAACAACGTGTTATAGCATTTGCCAAAGCCTTTGGCGAATCACTAGGGCTACCCACCTTGGTCGATGAAGCCGGCAACGTCATCATCAAAAAGCCCGCCACCCCAGGCATGGAAGACAGGCAAACCATCGTCATGCAGAGCCATCTCGACATGGTGCACCAAAAAAACAGCGATACCGTTTTCGACTTCGATACCCAAGGCATAGACATGTACATCGATGGCGACTTCGTACGCGCCCGCGGCACCACCCTCGGTGCCGACAATGGCATCGGCGTAGCCACCATCATGGCACTGCTATCTGCAACAGATATTCCACACCCAGCCATAGAGGCACTCTTCACCATCGACGAAGAAACCGGCATGACCGGCGCACTAGCCCTAAAGGGCGGCCTGCTCACTGGCTCCATCCTGCTCAATCTCGATACCGAGGCCGATAACGAACTCACCATCGGTTGCGCTGGCGGGGTCGATGTCACCGCCACCGGCAGCTACACCCCAGTAGCGCCCACCCACACCGTACCCATGCGCATATCAGTCACAGGGCTCACAGGTGGCCACTCCGGGGCCGATATTCACCTCGGCAGAGGCAACGCCAACAAAATCATGAACCGCATACTGCTACAACTCTCCACCCAGTTCGGCATCCAGGTAGCCAGCATCGACGGTGGTAGCCTCCGCAATGCCATACCCCGCGAAAGCGCAGCCACAATCGTCATCAGCGGCGCACAAGTCACAGACGTAGTATTAGCCCTAGCCAATACCACCAAAGACCTAATAGCAGAATATAAAGTTACCGACCCCAACCTCGACGTAGTCATAGCCGAAACCGATATGCCCAATCTTGTGTTAGACAGCACCTTTCAGTACCAGCTACTACGTGCCCTCTATGCCTGCCCCAATGGCATATACCGAATGAGCCCCGATATCAACGGCCTCGTACAGTCCAGCAACAACCTCGCACGCGTGCTCGTAGCAGCAGGCACATACAGCATACAGTGCCTCACCCGCAGCTCAGTCGATACCGAGAAGTACGACCTCGCCGCAGCCATCTCCAGCACCTTCCAGCTCATGGGCGCCCAGGTAGCCTACAGCGGCATCTACCCAGGTTGGGAGCCCCGCCCCAGCGCACCCATCGTCAAGCTCATGGACAACCTCTACAAAGAACTCTTTGGGCACAGCGCCCACGTCAATGCCGTACATGCTGGGCTAGAATGCGGTATCTTGGGTACCAATTACCCCGATATGCAAATGATATCCTTCGGCCCCAACATCACCGGCGCCCACTCGCCCGACGAATGTGTACAAATATCCTCAGTCCAGAAGTTCTGGGGTTACCTGTTGGAGACCCTCAAGCGCATACCCCTAAAAAGCTAACCCATACCGTAACCCGTAAGTCTTTTTTTTGCTACCAGCTTCCCCACTCCCAGCATCGCAGGTTGTGTCACACTCTTGTACGTTCAGGGCAGTGAGGAGCTGTGCTCGTAAACTCTGAAAAAAATACCCAAATCTCTGTTATAAGTGAGAGGACAGTAGTCTTTGAAAACGTTCCGTTTATACTTTCGGTCAATTACAATCAGTTAAATGCTAAAAGTTATAGCCAAAGGATATAGTAGGAGATTTTGCAATGAACAGACTAAAGTAGGAAAACGCGAAAAAATATCTGGGGTATCTATATTTAAACTGTTTTTAAAATTGCCTTTGTGTAATGATTAGAATGCAAATAAATCAGATTATATCATTAATTTTGTTGGAAATCTAATCAATTATTTGAATAATGTCACACATATTTGTTCACCTTTCCGATATTCATTTTGGTCAAGAAAAAGGAGGCAATATCTACCCAAACGATGACGCCAAAGAAGCTTTGCTCGAAGATGTCCATGATGTTGTGGGTAAATTAAATGGTGGTAAAGCAGATGGAGTAATTATTTCTGGTGATGTTGCATATGCTGGACAGCAAGCGGAGTACGAGGCAGCAGGTAGATGGCTTGATAGGCTAACAGCGGCCGTCGGCTGCGATCAGACTGCGGTACAGTTAGTGCCAGGAAATCATGATATAAACCGGAAAGATATCACAAATATCTGTCAAAAGATTATTGACGAAATAGTTGACAAAGGGGATATTGCTTTGGATAAGTATATGGAGACCGCGGAAGATAGAGAAGTTCTTTACAAAAAATTTCAAGCATATAGAGCGTTTGCGGAAGCATACAATTGTCCTTTGGATAGTGAGGGGGTGATAACCGAACATAGAGTTTTTGAAATTGCACCAAACCGACGTATAAAATTCCATGGATTAAACACGGCACTTATCTGCTCCAATAAGAAAGAGGAGGAGGGGAAGCTCTTGCTTGGTGCAAGACAAAGAGTGATAAGGGCGGAATTAGGGCTTGAACTCATTGTTATTGGCCATCACCCTATGCATTGGCTCCAAGATTCAGAAGATGCACTAAGATATATTCGCAACAGAGCAAGGGTGTTTATATCGGGGCATGAGCATAAACCTTCGTATAAAATAGAGAAAGTTGAGGAGGGGGTTGAGATAATAATGCTTTCTGCTGGAGCAACTACGCCTCTAAAGGCAGACGAAAACTACACTTATTGTTACAACGTGCTCCAGTTTAAATGGGATTCAAATAACGACGGATTAATTGTTGATATCCATCCCAGAATTTGGGAAGATGCCAAAAAGAGATTCATAGCCGACACGTTGCATTTTCAATCAGAAAAACTCACTTACAATTTGCGCTGTCCAAATTTTACGAAGGTAGTTAAACCGCCCAACAGTGAAATTATTAATACTCCGAATGATTGCACCATTGGCAACTCACAAACTTTAATAGCCAACGATAAAATGGCAGATAACCAATCCGAAAAAAACTACCAGTACGTATTGCTAAGATTCTTTAGAGATTTAAATAGCAGGCAACGTTTAGCAATTCTAATCGAACTAGGTTCTCTACCCAAAGATTGGTCTGGATCAATTACCCACACTGTTGAACGCTTAGCACTTGATATGCTATATAAGAATGGCGAAATAGGAAAAGTTATAGAACAAATTAAAAATATTCTCTCACTACAAATAAGCGACAATAGTAATGGCTGACATAGCAAAACACATACGGATTTTTGAACCAAATGCTACCGATGAATTTGTTGATAAAAGAGTTAATGCCGTTAAGGCAATAGAGGTAGAATTTAAAAAGAAAAAAAATATAGATGATAGGATAATTCTTGCGGATAGTTTCGGGAATTTATTACTTAATTTCACCAGCGATCCTCAAAGCATCGCTACCAGTATAGCCGCTGCAATAAGAAAACAAAGTACTTCGTTCGTTGCAGAGGGTGCTGAGTTGGAAATAATAACTTGTGGCTTACTGGCGTTGGTGCAATGGATTGAAACAGAAATCTTTGTGGATCCTCTTGCTGTGAATGATGTAATGGCTATTTCACTATGGAGTTGCTTTTCGTTTCAAAAACCACTTGATACTGACCCTAAACTGGAGGTTTTGCGGAAAGAACTCATAGGAGTTTGCCAAAGCAGAATTACCAAAGCTGCAATACATAATCGAAAGCGAACTGATATAAAAGTTGTTGCAAATATTGCCCCACCTGTAGATAATACAATTGCAACATTATCTACATATTTAAGCGCTACCTATGGAAAAGTTATTAATGACTTAAGGAAAAATGCAGTCTTAGATCGTGAGGAAATCGATTGCCTCTGGTGGGTTTTATCCGAATGGAGTGACCTAGCTGATTGTTCGTTGCGCAATCTAAATCCCATTCAAAGAGCTATAATTTCGGCTGTTGAATTTGCCAGTATTTTGAGACGAGTTCCAGGAACATCCCAAAGGAACTTGCTTTTGAGAAACTTGGAAATTGAGTCTACTTTGGATGTAAATGAACTACTTGCAGAACTTGGAGATATGGTAAATCCTATAAAAGTACACCTTTCGAGATTTTCAATTATTTCTAGGGCTCCATTAGTTTTTCCATTATTTAATATCATATACTTTGGTTCTGCAGATATCGAAGGAAGTGATATCAAACGTCCAATAACTGATTGGGTGCTTCGAGCCTTAGTTGAGGGTTCAATGATTAACTTTAACACAATTGTCGAAGATGCAAAGTAGTTCGGAATTGATTTGCAAAATGGATGGATGTACCCTCGGCGATACTGGGATATGTATGTTTAACCATACACCAGTACTTTGCCCTGAACGTCTTGCTTCATTAGGTGAGGGTGAAAGTAAAGTCACACAAAGCACGACATTGGCAGGCCCAGTGTTGGAATCTCCACCTGAAGCAGGAAGATTTTCATCTAGTTACACTTTATCTCCTCAGAAGTTCGCAGAATTGAGGAAATTAAGAGACTGCAAAACTATTGGTATACTCGGCATTCCTAATGCCGGAAAAACGGCATTTCTAGTTAGCTTGTACCTTTCGTTAGCCGGAAAAAAAATCGAAAGTTTGGAGTTTAGGAACAGTAAGTCGCTCATGGCTTTCGAGGAAATTTCTAGGGGCGCACGCAAATGGAAAGAAGGCGAACCGCCCGAACAAATGACCATGCATACAGAAATTAAAGATGAACGAACAGCAGGTTTTCTACACCTTAAACTCTTTAGTAAAAGTCACAATCGAACACTACATTTATTGTTACCCGATCTCCCCGGTGAATGGACAGATTTGCTTGTAATCAATAATCGAACAGATCGTTTATCTTTTTTAAAAAACACCTCGGCTATCTGGTTAATGATAAACGGTCAAGACATTGCTGATGCTAAAACTAGGATGCATTCTATTTATCGCATAGAACTTTTGATTGATAGAATTATTGAATTTATTATTTCCGATATTCCTCCTGTTGTAATTGTTGTAACTCATTTGGACAGGTCTGGGTCGGTGGTAGCAAATCTTACTGATTTAATCGATACTTACAAAACTAAAAGTTTAACTATAAGTTTAATAGAAACTGCTGCATTTGCCATACCTGAAAGTGGCGTTGAAGCTGGACACGGGATCGAAAAGTTAATTTCTGAGTTATTCGATGTAAGACAAAGCAGTTTGTTAGATTTTTGGCCTGATTCATTGCCATCGCATGATGGCAGATTTTTTACGAAAATTAAATTAAAGGGATAGGCTATGGGGAAGAATTCTATAATCCTTGTCGGTGGTCCTGAAACTGGCAAAACAAATTATTTAGGTCGCTTATGGATAGCATTAAAAGCGAAAAAATTTCAGCTTAGAACCGCTTCAACACCTGAAAACATACAATACGTTAATGGGATAACCGAACATGTTACGCAAGGTAAATTTGCACCAAGGACTGAAGACACCAATGCTGTGAGAGAATTTCATGCTACCATTTCCTCAGCTGACGGCACACTTAATACTGATATGGTCGTTCCTGATATGAAAGGAGAAATATGGCAAGTCGCAGTAAGGACGCTTGAGATTCCTATAAATTGGTATAACTCGCTCAAGGAATCAAACAGTGCAATCCTGTTTTTACGAGCGAGAAGTCCATTGATTGTTCAGCCTGTTGATTGGGTTGTTTCACAAGAGCTTATTAGAGGAGGGAGAATTCAACAGTTTGAAAGTGATGAAGTTCCAACACAGGTTACAATAATTGAATTAATGCGGTTTCTTGATGAAAACCTGCGACGTGATAATATTGACCATTTGCCCAAAGTTGGATTATTAATTACAGCTTGGGATGTTCTGGACGCAGATGAAAAAAAAGCTGGGCCAATGGCATATATAGAACAGGAATTTCCACTTTTAGCTGAACGACTAAAAGATAAGCTTAGTATTGACGTAAAGGTTTTTGGTTTAAGTATAGTAGGCGGAGATTTGGAAAACGATGAAGATTTTACGAATAAATTTCTCGAAAATGGCGACATTCACAAATGTGGTTACGTAATTTGCGACACGCAGGAAGGTCCTATAGAAGTAAAGGATGTAACCGAGCCCATTAGATGGATATTAACATAATATGAAAGCAAGCGATTTTCAAATACATCAGTACAAGAGCGGTCATCAACTAATTGAGAGTAGCATTGTACTTGATCGGCAAGACCAAGATGTGATTGATCGCCTTTCGGATATTTCAGGCTCGTTGAGACCCAACGAAACATTTGCACCATATTTCACTTGCTATCCATTGCCTGGGGAAACACATTTCGTAATTGCTCGGACATGGCAAGATTTGGGAGCACCTAGGTCTGGTTGTGTTTTTACCAGAAGCTTTTTATTGCCAATGGACCAATGGACCAATGCGCAAAATGTTGAAAATTACTTTAGCGACTTATTGTACTATAAACCACCTATTCAAACTCATGAAAGCAATTTGATTAATTTGAAGATTCCAGAAAATGCTTACAGCGATTTTGTTTTCGAGTTGGTTGAAGCACTTTTTTTAGAAGAACGCCGACCGATAGTTGTTTTTAATTCCTCAAATGAGTTAAATGTTGTCATTAAACTTTACAATGGATTATGGGCTAGCATGAGGCGTAATTTTTCAATCTGTACTTTGGCCCTATCTCCACGTACAATTGGCAGTAAGTATCTCGATCTGCAATTTTCAACTACTAACTCTAGGGCCAAATTTGCTGACTGGAATGGAAGGAAAATCGAGGCAGTTAAAAATACTGTGATAGCACCTCGCCATCGTTGGACAACAATAATAGCTGAAAGCATTTTTGGAGGTAGTAGTTTATCTCTTAAGGATAATCCGAACCTTAATTTCAATTACTTTGAAGTACTAGGAGATGAAAGCGCATTAAGATTTGCGCTTCTTTGGCAAGAGCTAAAATCTAAAGCGGAGACAGTTCCAACAGCAATTTTGGGATTACTTGACATTGCCAATTCGCAGAGCACAATATCACAAAAATTAGTTAGCGCACTAGACCCCACTATTTATTTGGTACTCAATAGTGTAAAAGAGAGCTTTGATCCACTTTCTGCATGGCAATTTTACTTAGCATTTCTTGGAAAATTTTCCAACCTGCATATCGACTTACCTCTGTTAAAAACGATAAAAAAACACACTGATGCTCTTTCTTCAAAGCATCCAAAAAAAGCATTAGAATTTTTACAGACTTATAACAATGCGAACCAGGAAATATCACCGATATTATTTTCAAGTATCGCTAACGGCATTGCCGAGCGTCGAAAAATGATTGACGATATTTCTCTATTGTCAAGTGTGGCAGCGAAATATGGTCTTCATCTTGCTGCGGCAAGTAGTTCCTTTGCTAGTCTGCTTTCAGATATTTGGAACCAGGATAAGGAAGTTCAGAATGGTTTACGTTACATAGTCGCTGATGTGGGTAAAAAGATTCTTGATCGCTCATTCATAAATCTATCAGAAACCATTTATGATGATGATGATATTGTACTCCTCAATTTCCTTTCTGATTTTTCTGACAATCAATTTGAACGTCGACTCTTACATGCGGTTTGTGTTAATACATGCTTTGAAAGGAAAATAATTAATACTTGGTTAATTGAGAAGTTGACCAAGAAAAATAATCATAGAATTCTTTTGAATGAACTGGAGGCAAATTGGACGGCAAAAAGTGACAAGCAATTTCTATCTGATATACTTATAAACGAACCAGCACTTTTGTCATCCTTTGTAAAAGTAACAAACGTTTCAGTAAATGATAAAAAACATGCAATTAACCGATTATGGGATTCTAATGAAGCTTTAAACAGAAAATCTATACATATAGACGAGCAATTGATAGTTGCGATTCTTGATATTATTTTGCCAGTTGATGAAACGAATGTGAACTTAGTTATTAATCTTTTAGTTTGCTCCGACGTCTCTACAGATGTAGCATTAGATATTGTTGAAAGATATGTTAAGATTCCTGTGCCAGAAAATTGCTTTGGTTTATACAAACTTGTGAGCAATGGTTTTTCATCTGCATCAAAAAGGTATTACCCTCAAATTTCTAACCTTCTTCGATTTGTTTCAGTCAGCCATTTTGATACTATATTTTCTTCTGCAACGTCTCCAAAATTAAGTAGTCAACGTTGTTTAGATAACCTAGATATTTTATTAGAACAACAACAACGATTCTGTAATGGGCTTGTGTATAATGTTGAATTTATTAGCAATATATTGGGGAAAAGTAATATTAATCTTGTGCCAGAGAGTTTGCTGAAGAATTGGAGCAATTTGATTCACTCGGCAAGTATGCATTTTACTAAACAGAATAATGCGGCAATTATAGCGTTAAAATTTGCTTATATTCATCCAATTCCTAAAACAAGTCATATTCTCGTCGTAGCTTTTCCGATAGTTTATAAGAGCTTGAAGAATGGCAAACCTTACGCTTGGATTTCATATTTATTTTTTAAAGACTTGGACAAATGTAGAAAATTAAGAGAGGATTTAGTTTTGAGATATTTGAATTCAAGATGGCCTCCTTCTGGTTTATTTATAATTGCAATCAGGTCAGGCTTTTTGGGTGAACTATTAAATATTTTAACTCGCAAAAAAAAAGGCATTGTTTTTGTCCGGGCAGCAGAAAAAGAAATGAAAGGAATGTATAAAAATAAAGAGATATCCTTAATACTAAACGAATTCCGTCGTCATTGAGTCTCCCCTCTTTTTCAGCGGGGCACTCAACTACATTAGGGCTATGAAGCTGAATTTTCTTTACCCACCCATTCGCACTCACTTGCGTAAAATCCACATCTCAAAATGTGGATATCTTAATCACTGCCACTACCCATAATG
>CAZRPA010000171.1:0-8881 GCA_964601855.1 uncultured Flavipsychrobacter sp.
ACAGGATTTCATATTACAGCCGCACAGATAACGGGTATAGCCACCGTAATACTGCTTACCTACATCAATACCCGAGGCGTAAAAAGCGGTAAGTGGATACAGTTCTTTTTTACATTTACCAAGATAGCCGCTATGGCAGGGCTTATCATATTTGGGTTTGTATTTTTTGCTGGTCATGACACATGGAGCAGCAATTGGCAAGATGCATGGTCGGCAAAGGAAATAAGCAAAAACATGCTGGCCATCACACACACCAGCGTCAATGGACCTGCTTTGGTGATAGCTATTTGTACCGCCATGGTTGGCGCATTATTCTCTAGCGATGCATGGAACAGTGTGACGTTTATAGCTGGTGAAATGAAAAAACCAGAGCGCAACATTGGGTTAAGTTTGTTTATAGGCACACTGGTGGTAACATTTATTTATGTGTGCATGAACCTAATGTACCTCAATGTAATGACCATACCCGAAATAGCCCATGCCCCTGCTGAAAGAGTGGCTACTGTGGCGGCACTGAAGATTTTTGGGAGTGATGGTGCCAAAATAATAGCATTGCTGATAATGGTTTCTACCTTCGGTTGCAATAACGGTCTGATACTATCTGGAGCAAGGGTATACTTTACTATGGCTAATGATGGCTTGTTTTTGCCCGCAGCCAGCAAGCTAAACAGCAAAGGTGTGCCTGCACAGGCACTGTGGATGCAGTGCTTGTGGGCATCGCTACTATGCCTCAGTGGTCAGTATGGTAATCTGCTGGACTTTATCATTTTTACCGTGCTACTGTTTTACATACTTACTATAGGGGGTATATTTAAGCTCAGACGCACTATGCCTAATCATCCTCGCCCATACAAGGCGTTTGGGTATCCGGTGATACCTGCACTTTATATAGCACTAGCGTCATTTATATGCATAGTGCTGCTGAAGTATAAACCCGACTATACATGGCCAGGACTCATAATAGTGATTATGGGATTGCCTATATACTATGTATTGCAAAAGAAAGCAGCCCTAAACAACAAAGAAGACAAAAAAACCCGATTATAATACTTACCTCAGCGTAACATGAACAAAGAAGAATTGCAACAAGTATTTGACAGTATGAATGGCCTGCACGTAGTGGTGGTAGGCGATGTAATGCTGGATAACTACTGGTGGGGAAATGTAGACCGTATATCGCCAGAGGCACCAGTGCCTGTAGTAGCCATAACGCACCGCGAAAGCAGGCTAGGTGGCGCTGCTAATGTGGCACTGAACTGTAAAGCGCTGGGCGCAAAGGTAACACTGGCTAGTGTGATAGGCGACGATGCCGACGGCAACACACTACTGAGGCTGGCCGAGGAGGCTGGCATTGACACCAGCCTGGTGATGAAAAGCAACAAACGCCCCACTACCACCAAGATGCGCATACTGAGCCGCAACCAGCAAATGCTGCGGGTAGATGATGAAGTGACGCATGACCTATACATTACCGAAGAGCATCCGTTTATAGATGAGGTGCTGCGCTACCTACAAAAAGTAAAACCTCAGGCACTGATATTTGAAGACTACAACAAGGGTGTGCTGAAAGAAAACGTAATCAACCACATAACCGCTCACTGCAAGGAAATAGGAATAGTAACCATCGTAGACCCTAAACGCAAAAACTTTTTGGCTTATAAAGATGTAACCATCTTTAAACCAAACCTGAAAGAAGTGCGCGAAGGTCTGAACCTAGATATAGCTACAACCGACAATGCCGAACTGGATGAGGCACATAACAGGCTGCATGATGCACTACACCACAACATCACATTTATAACACTATCTGAAAAAGGAGTGTTTTATAACAATGGCACAGAGTCAGCTATACTACCATCGCATGTGCGCAACATAGCCGATGTATCTGGTGCGGGCGATACTGTGGTAGCTACAGCCACTATGATCTATACCATCACCAAAGATGTGCGGCTAATGGCTGAAATATCAAACCTGGCAGGTGGGCTTGTGTGCGAAGAGGCAGGAGTGGTAGCCATAAACAAAACAAAACTCCTTGCAGAAAGCCAGCAATTGTTATCAAGCTAATAATACCTATTAGTAAATGCCACACCCCGAAATAGCACTTATCTTCCTTTTCATAGCATTGATCTATGCATCGGTTGGCTTTGGAGGTGGGTCGGGCTATTTGGCTGTGTTGGCGTTGTATGCACTTCCTTACCCAGAGATGCGACTTACGGCACTGGTATGCAACATCATAGTAGTAACTGGGGGCACATTGCTGTTTATCTCCAAAAAAGAATTGCCCATTCGCAAAGTATTGCCGTTGGTCATCACCAGTGTGCCAGCCGCCTTTGCTGGGGCAATACTACACATCAGCGAGCATACATTTTACTTACTGCTGGGCTGTAGCCTGCTAGCAGCAGGTGTTACACTTTGGTTGAGAACAGCGCCACTTTCTGGCCAAAGTGAAACTGCAATTAATCCAAATTACCTAAGAGACGGACTACTAGGTGGCGGCATAGGGTTCCTATCAGGGATGGTAGGTATAGGTGGTGGTATATTTTTGGCTCCCATTCTGCTCCTACTTCGTTGGGATACACCAAGACGTATAGCAGCCACTGCCAGCTTCTTTATTCTTATCAATTCGATTTCCGGAATCACAGGACAGCTAAGTACATTACCTACCGGTATAGATTACAGCCGCATAGGCATACTAGCTCTTGCTGTGCTCATAGGCGGACAAATAGGGTCTAGAGTCAGCTCGGCAAAACTGAGCCAGCTAGCTGTGCGTAGGCTTACGGGCATACTAGTATTTGCAGCCGGTGCCGAAGTGCTACTGAAGCATCTGAAGAAGTGAATGATAATTGTTGGCAAAATAAGTAATAGATTTGTTTCATGCAGCAGCCAAAGTGAGGTTGTAAAGATAACTGACACTACAACGCATCATACTTTTCTTATTGAATAGATGAATGCAAGAATAACTCTGCAACAAAAAAAAGACAGCTCCCACACAATGAATATTAATAAAACAAAGTAAACAGATGAACGCAATAGAGTTGCAGGATATAATAAGCTCTGGAGAAACAAGCAAGGTACAGTTTAAAGAAATCTTGCCCACCTCAGATAGCCTGAGTAGAGAATTGGTAGCAATGTCTAACGCCTTGGGAGGTGTAATTTTGGTAGGAGTAAAAGATAAAACAGGAACAGTAACCGGATTAACATCAGAGCAAATAGAATATGCTGATAGAAAAGTTGCCGAATTTGCCGACAACTTAAAACCACCTATTTATATATCTACAGAAGTAGTAAAAATAGTAGAGGAAGAAATATCTAAAAATGTATTGGTTATACATATTAAAGAAGGAATAAACAAACCCTACAAAACAGACAAGGGAGAGATATACATAAAGCAAGGCTCTAATAAACGACTACTGACAGATAATGCCGAAATAATGCGGTTGTTTCAAAATAGTGGCAATTTGTTAGCTGATGAAATGGAAGTGTATAACACATCTATAGATGATGTTGATGAAAAAAGATTTTCCGAATATTTCATTAAAGAATTTGGCAAGTCGTTTCAGGAAAGAGGATTGACTTTTGAACAAGCTCTACGTGCAAAACGAGTATTGAGAAACAGCCAATTGACTTTGGCGGGCTTACTGTTTTTTGGCATCGACCCTCAGTCTGTCAAACCTGCTTTTACCATCAAAGCTGTTTCCTATTTTGGCAATGACATTTCCGGCTCACACTACAGAAGTAAACCCAATGATTTCAGAGGCACTATACCAGAGCTTTTCGAAAAAGGGATGTACTTTCTCATGGCAAATTTGAATTACTTACAATCGGCTGAGAGTTTTAATTCAAAAGGAAAATTAGAGATATCAGGGATTGCATTGGAAGAATTGCTACAAAATGCATTAGTGCACAGAGACTATTTCAAAAATGCACCTATCCGATTGTTGATATTTGATAATAGAGTAGAGATAATTAGCCCCGGTAAGCTACCCAATAGCTTAACAGTTGAGGACATTAAATTCGGCAATCCAGTTATAAGAAATAATCAATTAGTTGCTTTCAGTAGTCATACTCTACCATTCAGTGGATTAGGATCAGGCATTAAACGAGCAATTTCAGAAGAGCCCCAACTAGAGTTGATAAATGATATAGAAGGAGAACAATTTATTGTGAAAATCCCCCGTCCACAAATACTGACTCCCTTTGAGGAACAACAACACTAGACCCCACAACAAGGTATTCGTTTATACATCTAATGGGTGAACATTTTATTCACTCTTCTTCAGCATCAGTATCACATCTTTACCTACAGTGGTACTGGCATCCACATATTGCACCGCTCCGCCCGATGTTATCTTGATACGGGCAGTGTTGAGTGGCTCACTTCCTTCGTTTATAGCTACTAGCTGTAGTTGTGTACTGCCGATTTCTGATATGTGTACAGTAAGCACCTTGTGACGGTAGGTTATCTTGTACTGCTCCAGCAGGGGTTTGCCATCTTGCAGCAGTGTGACGATGTCACCGTCATTACTTTTGGCATCCCATATTTCTAGCTCCACATCTGCACTGCTGCATAGTATTTCTTTGCTATTGCCGGGCAATATTTTTGTTATCTCAGCTTCATTTATTGGCTTCTCGGCGCGGTGTGTAGCCACTTTAGAGGCAGTAGGTATGCTGTCCTCTTTGGCTATTTCCAATAGTTTGTCCAGAATATCCTGCGCACCCACCAGCATCAGTTTCCCTTTACCACACACTGTTTTCCCATCTGCCCTATATCCTTTGAAGTTGCCCTTCACTGTAGCTGCCCCCTGCATAGTACCTGCTTTCAGTGTACTGTGTAGATAGCACATTTCAGTAGCCGACTTGGTGTAAACCAGTTTGGTCTCTCTGAATGTAATCTGTTTTTTGCTGGCATTTTTACTGCCCTTTATCAGGGTTTTTGTTTCATCAGCACCAGCTATGTCCGACACTGAGTAGCCAGTGAGTATACCATCAGAATCGTTGATAAACAACTTGTAAGGATAACTTCTGCCACCACTTACTGACATACTCCCCAGAAAAACCATCTGCGAGGACTGAGCGAAAACACCTAAACAAAACAAGTTGACAGTGAATATTGAAATTATAATTTTATACACTTGCTCGTTTTAGATAGCATTATTATATTTTTACAAAATAACAGCAATCCTATTTATGAATAAGTATTATTTGCAGCTTACTGTATTCTTATTTTTATTGGTATCAGGCGCTTGCCTTAGTTATGCAGCGTTCCCAGTTGCCAGCAATGCCCCAGCTAAGTCTGTATCTGCAACCATTTCAACCACCTCCAATGCTGAGATAACGGCACAGATGGAAGAGTATAGCAATGCAATGGGTGTGGCACGTACACCAGCACCTGTCGTTCCTGATAAGGGTGGAAACAGAAGCCAATTTGCAGCATTGATATTTTGCATATTTATGGGTTGTTGGGGGTTTCATCGGTTCTATTTGGGTTACACATGGCAGGGCATAGTGCAGTTACTTACGTTTGGTGGTTGTGGCATTTGGGTCATAATTGACCTTATCCGTATCATTTCCGGCGACTTAGGACCCAAAAACGGCAGATATGACCCCACGCTCTAAATTAAATTTTCCGCGTTCTTTCTACATAGCCAAGGCATCCGTCTTGGCTATTTTTCCATTTGTCCTTCTCTTATTGCCCGTTACCATATTCGATAATGGCAGAGACATTTGTTTGTTCACTATCCTATCTGGCTATCACTGCTGGGGGTGCGGTATGACTCGTGCTTGTATGCACCTCATACATCTAGACCTTGCAGGCGCATTAGGCTACAATAAACTGGCGTTTATAGTGCTACCCATTCTATGTTTCTTGCTGGTAAAAGACTTCTTAGATACCCTATCTAAAATACGCTATTTTTCGAATCCACAACCCAATAGTGGCAATGAAGATGCGCAGGATATAGACAAGTAATATATTACCATTATGCCTTTCTCAGCTAAAATATCACACACTTCTCCGGATAGTCGGTAGCATGGCGCAGCACCAGATTTCTTATGTAGTCATTGTCTTGCATAGGCTCTATACTTGCCAGCAAAGCATCTACACTTTTTAGCTGTTTTTGTTTATCGCTCAGGTATCCCATACCATACAGATTGCCATTGCGCACCAGTATGCAGCTATGTTCATTATCATCTATTCCTTTGTCTATGAGTGCAAAGGTGGGTAGTTGTGCCTTTACTCGTGCTATAGCTGCCGCTGCTTTCTCATTATAAACTACTGGGTCAGAATGGTCAGTAGTACAGTCGCAATCGGGTGCGGTAGTAACGTTGCACATACGGCTACATAGCCCAAACTCCTCTACCAGTGACCGCAGCATAAATTGTCCTTCATTGATGGTATTGAAGGTATATACTGGCTGCACACTACGCCGTATCTTCTCTACAGCCATGCGCATATAGCCCTGCATATCTTCGTACACAAACAGCCCAAACTGTGCCAGATAGCCCCGCTGACTCCTATTGTGTACCGGCCACAGTTTGCGTATCTCGGCACTCTCCAGTATATGTGCCATCAGCTCAGTAGCACATTCTTTGTAGGTAATGCGGTGTGTCTCTTTCAAGAAATCTTGCTTCTGCCGGCTGGTCTTGTTGTTAGAAAAATGACTTTTAACCCGCTTTCGTATGTTTAATGCCTTGCCTATATAAATAGCCTTACCAGCAGCATTGTAAAAATAATACACACCCGGGCAAGGTGGCAGTTTATCGAGGTCTGTAACAGGCAAGTGAGGCGGCAGGTATTGCTCACTATTGCGCCCCTTGAGCATACCTGCTATCACGCCCTGCGAATCATTTTCAGTAATTATAGCCAACAAATCGGCTGTAGCCAGTGCATCGCCACCAGCACGGTGATGATTGGAATGATTGATGTGTAGCTGTGCAGTGAGTTTGCCCAAGCTATACCCATTAAGTCCCGGAAGCACCTTTCGTGCCAGCCGCACAGTACATAGTTTTTTAGTATTGAGCTCATATCCCGCATCCTGCAGGTGATGCTTCACAAAAGAGTAATCGAAATTGACATTGTGCGCCACAAATACCTTGTCTTGCAGCAACTCATACACCTGCGCGGCTATCTCGCTGAATGTGGGCGCATTCGCCACCATGCTATTGTCTATACCCGTAAGCCGCTGTATAAAGTAGGGAATAGGTATCTGTGGGTTCACCAGGCTTTCATAAAAGTGTAGTACCTGCTTACCATCGTGTATCACAATACCTATCTCTGTTATGCCATTAGCAGCAGCATAACTTCCCGTTGTTTCTATATCCACTATTGCATACAGCACCTAATTCCTGATTTTAGCTTTTACCTATTAAAGATAACTACTTTTTGGTACCAGCAACCACTTTATACCTATCACCAATTTGCTAATAGAGTTTTTGTTTTTATGATAATTTCATTTCTGACAGAGGAATACCTGAGCACAAATAATCAATCATTAACTCTTTAGGGTAATTAAAAACACCACACCATACATGCATATTTTATCCACCTTAAAAATACTACTAAAGTGTTATTGCCCCCGTTTATCGGCAATTGTACTTTTGATATAGTAAGGTTATATCACAATGAAGGGTAATTTAATTGTATTTCTTTCACACACACAAACAATAAAAAATGAAAAAGAATCTTCTTACGATAGTATCAGCACTATCCGCTATGGTATTTATGAACAGTTGTGGAACAATGATATACTCAATTAACAAAGGCAAGGCAACTGTTTCGCTATTGCAGGCACCGCAAGACCTGCAAGTGAAAATGGACGGCAAAAGAGTAGAAATTGTCAGCGAGGTTTTTGCTGCCACTGGTAACACTCATACCACTACCCAGTATTACACATCTGCAATAAAATTGCCTCACAAAAAGAAGGCAACTATTGAGCTATACTCACCATCTACAGGCAAAAAAAGTACAGTAGCAATAAAACCAACCACAAGTGGCACAATAATAGCAGCTGACTTATCTTTTGGGTTTGGTGTGGGACTAATAGTAGATCTGGTTACAGGCAACTACAAAAAACTAAGTCCTCGCCTTATAGACGTCCAAAACAGTCTGGATGGTAAAAAATGGATCAGACACGGAAAACTGAAGCGAATAGAAAAAAAGAGAATCAAGAGAAGTTACAAATAACCTACGCATACAAAGAATAATCATAGCCATATTTCTTTTTCTAGCTACTACTGCTATCTCTTGCACTATGTGCATGATTGCAGGAAAAGAGTTAAGAAAAAGAAATATGGCATTTTTGGGCTTGATTGCAGTCATATTTACTGCTAAAGAACAACCAAATAACGTTTCATTAATAATTTTTCGATAGGTAACACTTTAATTATTAATTACCTTGCACTGCTAATGTTAGCAGTAATTTGCTGTTGACAGTAACACCCTATCTACAAACAATAAAGCACACAAATCCTGTAATGACATTTTTATCCGCCATAGGGCTATAATGAAAGCCAATACATTATATGGTTTACTGTTGTGTGTAGTAGTAGCATTTTGTCCGCATTTTGTTGCTGGGCAGCCGCTTGGATTTAACATAAAATCTCCCGAACCCAAAAATAGCGCCAGATACAAAAGAAATGATTCTCTGATATTACCAGCACCCACAGCTCCCAAACCCAACTACAACATTCCGCCCAAACCAGCCACTGCATCACTGCCTGCTCCGTTTGTGATAAGAGATAATAGTAACACAGCAGACACTGCCGAAAAAGTCAATTTCCCATTTCCGCTACAGAATGTTGCACCTAAAGCAACCTTCGTTTCGATACCCATTAAAGACGAAACAAGGGATATTGTGAACAACATAATACTACCCATGCAGGG